>NZ_JBEOSB010000003.1:227753-466446 GCF_040302705.1 Streptomyces sp. NPDC097640 | reverse complement strand
CGCACGGGTAAGTTTGCCTTGCCTCAGCCCCCTACGTCAGTAGGGGCCTGGTCTCTCCACAAGCCCGCCATACTTGCCCGGCCGCCGCGTTCGCCGGTGTTTCGTACGCGCTCGGGGCGCGACCGGAGTGATCCCTTCGGGTGATGCTCGCTACGGGAAATGAACACTCCAGGCTGCCTCAACTCGCAAGTCCTACGGCGTAATTGAGCCATCAACCAGCAATCGGTCCCGGGGCGGGACCGGCCGCGCGCACCGTAGCTGACGAACCGTCAGATCGGCGCTACCGTGACACGCATGGAGAGCTTCCCGAAGATAATCTCGGTGGACGACCACACGGTCGAACCCGCTCACGTCTGGCGGGACCGCCTCCCGTCGAAGTACCGCGACATCGGCCCGCGCGTCGTCCGGGCGCCCCTGAAGGAGATGACCTTCGTCGGCGGCAAGTTCGCCCCGAAGATGGGCGCCCCCGGCGACGACGGGCCGATCGCGGACTGGTGGGTGTACGAGGACCTGCACCGGCCGCTCACCCGCCTCGACACCGCCGTCGGATACAGCAGGGACGAGGTCAGGCTCGAGGCCATCACGTATGAGCAGATGCGCCCCGGCTCCTTCTCGGTGCCCGACCGGCTCGCGGACATGGACGTCAACCACGTCCAGTCCGCCCTGTGCTTCCCGACCTTCCCCCGCTTCTGCGGGCAGACCTTCACCGAGGCCAAGGACCACGAGCTCGGCCTGCTGGCGCTGCGCGCGTACAACGACTGGATGGTGGAGGAGTGGTGCGGGCCCGAGGCGCGGGGGCGGCTGATCCCGCTCACCCTCATCCCGCTGTGGGACGCCGAGCTGGCCGCCGCCGAGGTGCGCCGCAACGCCGCGCGCGGGGTGCGCGCCGTCTGCTTCTCGGAGATCCCGCCGAACCTGGGGCTGCCGTCGGTGCACACCGACGCGTGGGACCCCTTCTTCGCGGCCTGCGACGAGACCGGGACGGTGGTCGCCATGCACATCGGCTCGTCCTCCCGCATGCCTTCGACCTCGGCGGACGCGCCTCCGGCGGTCGGTTCGACCATCACGTTCGCCAACTGCTGCTTCTCGATGGTCGACTGGCTGATGAGCGGCAAGCTGGACCGGTTCCCCGATCTCAAGATCATGTATGCCGAGGGCCAGATCGGCTGGATCCCATACATCCTGGAGCGCGCCGACGTGGTCTGGGAGGAGAACCGGGGCTGGGGCGGGGTGGCCGACAAGGTGCTGCGGCCGCCGTCCGAGCTGTTCGCCGAGCATGTCTACGGGTGCTTCTTCGACGACGCCTTCGGGCTGCGGAACCTGGACGCCATCGGGGCGGGCAACGTCCTGTACGAGACCGACTACCCGCACTCCGACTCGACCTGGCCCAAGTCGCGCGAGGTCGCCGAGGCCCAGATGGGACATCTGCCGCGGGACGTCGTCGAGCGGATCGTGCGCGGCAACGCGATCGAGCTGCTCGGGCTGACGGAGGACGGCCTCTGGGCCGGGCCGGGGGCGTGATCGCGCGTGCGCATCCTGCCCGAAGGGCGGCTGAGCTACGGAATGCAGCTTCCGGTCCAGTCGCAGAGCACCATGTTCACCGAGCCGTGGGAGGACGGGGCCGGCCCGGCCGACCTCGTCGAGATCGCCCGCGCCGCCGACCGGCTCGGCTTCGCGTACATCGCGGTGTGCGACCACGTCGCGATCCCCCGGCGGCTCGCCGACGCCATGGGCACCGTCTGGTACGACCCGGTGGCCACCCTCGCCTATCTGGCCGCCGCCACCGAGCGGGTGCGGCTGCTCAGCCATGTCGCGGTCGCCGCGCTGCGGCATCCGCTGCTGAGCGCCAAGCAGTACGCCACGCTCGACCACCTGAGCGGCGGGCGGCTGATCCTGGGCGTCGGGGCCGGGCACGTACGGGAGGAGTTCGAGGCGCTGGGCGTGGACTTCGCCGCGCGCGGCGCCCTCCTGGACGAGACCGTGGACGCGCTGAAGGCCGCGCTGGGCCCGGGGGAGTTCCCCGAGTTCCGCGGCGAGCGGTTCGCGTTCGCCGGGCTCGGGCAGGCCCCGCGCCCCGTACAGACGCCGCGGCCGCCGATCTGGGTGGGCGGCTCCTCCGCCGCGGCGGTGCGCCGCGCGGCGGTGCGGGGGGACGGCTGGCTGCCGCAGGGTGACCCCCGGGACCGGCTGCCGGGGCAGATCGCCAGACTCCGCGAGCTGCGCGAGCGGGCCGCCCGGCAGGACCCGGCCTGCGCCGAGCCCGCCGAGATCGGGGCCATCGCGGAGCCCCTGTACGTGGGCGAGCCCGGCTGGGAGGTGGGGCGGCGGACGCTGGCCGGGAGGCCGGACCGGCTCGCCGAGTCGCTGCGCGCGTACGCGGCCATGGGGGTGGACCAGATCCAGGTGCGGTTCCGCTGCCGCGGCCGCGCCGAACTGATCGACCAGATGGCGGCCTTCGCCGCCGACGTCGCTCCGCACCTCGACGACTGACCGCATCTCAACGACCGGGAGGCACAGTGGGCAAGCTGGACGGGCGCGTCGTCATCGTCACGGGCGCGGCGCGCGGGCAGGGCGAGCAGGAGGCGCGGCTGTTCGTCGCGGAGGGCGCGCGGGTGCTGCTCGGCGATGTGCTGGACGAGCAGGGCGAGGCGCTCGCCAAGGAGCTGGGGGGCGCGGCCCGGTACGTCCATCTGGACGTGGGGCGGGAGGCGGACTGGGGCGCCGCCGTCTCGGCCGCCAAGGACGCCTTCGGCGGGGTCGACGGGCTGGTCAACAACGCGGGCGTGCTGCGCTTCAACGAGCTGGTCGGCACCCCGCTCGAGGAGTATCTGGCGGTCGTCCAGGTCAACCAGGTCGGGACGTTCCTCGGGATGCGGACGGTGGCGCCGGAGCTGGCGGCGGCCGGCGGCGGCACGATCGTGAACACCGCCTCGTATGTGGCGCTGACCGGCATGGCGCTGGTGACCTCGTACGCCGCGACCAAGGCCGCCGTCGTCGGGATGACGCGGGTGGCGGCGCTGGAGCTGGCGCCGCAGGGGATCCGGGTGAACGCGATGTGCCCCGGGGCGATCGACACCGCGATGACCAACCCGGCCCAGCTGGACCCCGGTGTCGATCCCGCGGAGGCGTCGGCGGCGGTGGACGAGCTGTTCAGGAAGCTGGTGCCGATGGGGCGGATCGGGCGGCCGGAGGAGGTGGCCCGGCTGGCGCTGTTCCTGTCCTCGGACGACTCCTCGTACATCACCGGCCAGCCCTTCGTCGTGGACGGCGGCTGGCTGGCGGGGGTCGCGGGCTTTTAGGCACGGCCCTACAGGGGCGTGCCTGAAAGAGGTACGGCCCTATAGGGGCGGCCCTTGACGGTCAAACCTCGTGGTGTCAGAGTCAATCGGAATCTGACGGAGCGTCAGATAGGCTGCACGATAGAACACTGAGGCGGTGACCCTCCATGGAATTCGGACTCTTTGTGCAGGGATATGTGCCCAGGAGTCGGCAGGAGGCCGACCCGGAGGCCGAGCACCACGCACTGATCGAGGAGACCGAGTACGTCATCCAGGCGGACCGGTCCGGATTCAAGTACGCGTGGGCCTCCGAGCACCACTTCCTGGAGGAGTACTCCCACCTGTCGGCCAACGACGTCTTCCTCGGCTATCTCGCGCACGCGACCGAGCGGATCCACCTGGGCTCCGGGATCTTCAACCCGCTGCCCCAGGTCAACCACCCCGTCAAGGTCGCCGAGAAGGTCGCCATGCTCGACCACCTCTCCGGCGGCCGCTTCGAGTTCGGCTCGGGGCGCGGCGCGGGCAGCCACGAGATCCTCGGGTTCCTGCCGGGCGTGACCGACATGAACCACACCAAGGAGATCTGGGAGGAGACGATCGCCGAGTTCCCCAAGATGTGGCTCCAGGACGAGTACCAGGGCTTCGCGGGCAAGCACTGGTCGCTCCCGCCGCGCAAGGTGCTGCCGAAGCCGTACGGGGCCTCGCACCCGGCCATGTGGTACGCCGCCGGGTCGCCCTCCTCGTACGCGATGGCGGGCCACAAGGGGCTCGGCGTGCTCGGCTTCTCCGTGCAGAAGGTCTCCGACATGGAGTGGGTCCTCGACTCGTACAAGAACGCCGTCAAGGAGGCCGAGCCGGTCGGCGGCTTCGTCAACGACAACGTGATGGTGACGTCCACGGCGATCTGCGCGGAGACCCACGCCAAGGCGGTCGAGATCGCGGTGGGCGGCGGGCTCAACTATCTCCAGTCGCTGCTGTTCCGCTACCACGACACCTTCCCGCGGCCCGAGGGCATCCCCGAGTGGCCCGAGCTGCTGCCCGAGTACACCGAGGAGATCATCGAACTGCTGATCGCCGAGGAGCTGATGATCTGCGGCGACCCGGACGAGGTCCTCCAGCAGTGCAAGCGGTGGGAGCAGGCGGGCGCCGACCAGCTGTCCTTCGGGCTGCCGATCGGGATCGGCAGCGAGGACACCATGAACACGATCAAGCTGATCGGCGAGCACGTGATCCCGAAGATCGACACCGACCCGGTCCACCGTACGACCCGCTTCCGCCAGGCGGCCCGCGACTGAGCGCAACCGAGCGTGAAGGGAGAACCACCGTGCTCGACCACCTCATACGCGCCGCGACCGTCGTGGACGGCACCGGCGCCCCCGCCTACGTCGCCGACGTCGGCCTGCGGGACGGGCGGATCGCGGTCCTCGCCGAGCCCGGCACCGTGACGGAGCCGGCCCGGAGCGCCGAGGACGCGACCGGGCTGGTGCTCGCGCCCGGGTTCGTCGACCCGCACACCCACTACGACGCGCAGCTGTTCTGGGACCCGTACGCCACCCCCTCCATGAACCACGGCGTGACCACCGTCGCGGGCGGCAACTGCGGCTTCACCCTCGCCCCGCTCAACCCGGAGCGCCCCGAGGACGCCGACTACACCCGGCGGATGATGAGCAAGGTCGAGGGCATGTCGCTGGTGGCGCTCGAGGAGGGGGCGCCGTGGAACTGGCACACCTTCGGGGAGTACCTGGACGCGCTGGAGGGCCGCACCGCGGTCAACGCGGGCTTCATGGTGGGGCACTGCGCGCTGCGCCGCCATGTGATGGGCCCGGACGCGATCGGCGGACAGCCCACGGCCGCGCAACTGGAGGAGATGGTGCGGCTCCTCCACGCCGCCATGGACGCCGGGGCCTGGGGCCTCTCCACCACCCAGTCCTCCACCCACTCGGACGGCGACCGCAAGCCGGTGGCCTCCCGCCACGCCCGGCCCGAGGAGCTGATCGCGCTGTCGCGGGCGGTCGGCGAACACGAGGGGACCCAGATCGAGGCGATCGTCGCCGGCTGTCTCGACCGGTTCTCGGATGACGAGATCGACCTGTTCGTGGAGATGTCGGCGGTCGCCGGACGGCCGCTGAACTGGAACGTCCTCACCATCGACGCGGCCGTGCCGGAGCGGGTGCCGCGGCAGCTGGAGGCGAGCGAGCGGGCCCGCAAGGCGGGCGGCCGGATCGTCGCGCTGACCATGCCGATCCTCACCCCCATGAACATGTCGCTCGGCACCTTCTGCGCGCTCAACCTCATCCCCGGGTGGGGCGACATCCTCGGGCTGCCGGTCCCCGAGCGGATCGCGAGGCTCCGCGACCCCGTCGTGCGGGAGGAGATGCTGCGCCGGGCGCACAGCCCCGAGGCCGGGGTCTTCCGGCGGCTGGCCAACTTCGAGCGGTACGTCATCGGCGACACCTACTCGGCGGCCAACGCCGGGCTGACCGGGCGCGTCGTGCGCGACATCGCCGCCGAGCGCGGAACGGACGCCTTCGGCTGCCTGGTGGAGATCTGCGCCGCCGACGAGCTGCGAACCGTGCTGTGGCCGATGCCGACCGACAACGACCCGGCGAGCTGGGAGCTGCGGCGGCAGACCTGGGAACATCCGGACGTCATGCTCGGCGGCTCGGACGCCGGGGCCCACCTGGACCGGATGTGCGGGGCGCCGTACACCACCCGCTTCCTGGGGGACTGTCTGCGCGGGCGGCGGCTGGTCGGCCTGGAGCGGGCGGTGCGGATGCTCACCGACGACCCGGCGCGCCTGCTCGGCCTGCGGGAGCGCGGCCGGGTCGCCGAGGGCTACCACGCCGACCTGGTGCTGTTCGACCCCGAGCGGATCGACGCGGGCCGGGCCACGCTGGTGCACGACCTGCCGGGGGACAGCCCGCGGCTGGACTCGCGGGCCATCGGCGTCGTGAGCGTGCGGGTGGGCGGGGTCGAGACCATCCGGGACGACCAGATCACCGGAGCGATCCCGGGCAAGGTGCTGCGGTCGGGGCGCGACACGAGGACCGTGGACACCAGGGCCGTGGGCGCGGGGGGCTGAGCCGATGGCCCGCGCGGCCCTGGTGACGGGCGCCTCGCGCGGCATCGGACTCGCCGTGGCCCGGGCGCTGGCGGCGGACGGGGCGGCGGTGTGTGTGACGGCGCGGGGCACGGACGGCCTGGCGGAGGCCGTACGCCGCCTCGGCCCGCACGCCATCGCCTGCCCGGGGGACATCGCGGACCCGGCCCACCTGGAGGAGGCCGTCTCCCGCACCCTGGCGGAATTCGGCCGCCTCGACGTCCTGGTCAACAACGCCGCCACCAACGCCCCGCTCGGCCCGCTGATGACCGCGGACCCGCTGGACTGGCGCACGGCCTTCACGGTCAATGTGGAGGCCCCGCTGCGCCTGGTCCAGGCGGCCTGGCGGGGGTGGATGCGGGAGCACGGCGGCGCGGTCGTCAACATCTGCACCGAGGGCACCCACGGCGTCGGCCCGGACCTCGGCGCCTACGGCACGACCAAGACCGCCCTCCTGCGCCTCACCCGGCAGCTCGCCGCCGAGCTCGCCCCCGCCGTCCGCGTCAACGCCGTCTCCCCGGGGCTGGTGCGCACCGAGATGGCCCGCTTCGTCTGGGAGCGCGACGAGCCCGCCATCGCGACCACCCTGCCGCTGGCCCGGATCGGGGAACCCGAGGACGTGGCGCGGGCGGTCCGGTGGCTGGTCTCGGCCGAGGCGTCCTGGATCACCGGCGCGGACCTGGTCGTGGACGGCGGCCGCCGCGTCCGCGCGGCGTACCGCCCACGACCCGCGCCCCCGTCCTAGTTACCGCTCGCCCAGCCAGATCGGGTTGGTCATCGCCGCCATCGGGCCCGGTATCCCGGACGCGCCGCCGTCCGCCGGGGCGTGGCGCACCTCGGCCCGTACATACGCCGCGTAGGACGGCGTCGTACGCCACTCGGCGGTGGTGGAACCGGAGTCGGGGACCGCTGTGCCGAACAGCTGGCCCTGGTCGGTGATGAGCCGGATCGAGCAGCCCCGGCCCACGCCGGAGACCTTCAGCCGGACCGTCACCTCGTCCTGCCGGCCGACCTTCAGCCGCTCGCCGATGCCCGCGTGCTCCCCGCGGCCGCCGACGACCTCGAGGGTGAGGTCGATCGCCGAGGACTCCGCGATCCAGCAGCGCCCGGCGCGGATGCCGTCCTGGATCGCCGTGCGGGACAGGTCGTCGGCGAGCACGACCGTCTGCGGGAACCCGACGACCTGCGGCTCGCGGTGCGCGTCGCTGTGGCCCACGGCGGGCAGCCAGCGGCCCTCGCCGCGGGCGGCGGCCACCAGGGTGTTGTCCCACTCCTGCACCGTGACCTCGTCGTCCGGGGTGAAGTCCGCGTTCCACACCTCGACCGCGTCGGCGTCGTTGAACCCGAACTTCCAGTTGCAGCCCACACAGGTGCCGTGCGGATGGGCCGGGATGACCAGGCCGCCCGCCTGCCGGATCTTGCGGGCGTACTTCCCGAAGGCGTTGTCCCGGGCGCGGTAGCGCCAGTCGATGAAGACGCCCGGGTCGGTGCCGAGGGCCACCACATGGCCATTGCGCGTGGTGACCTCCTCGCCGGTGAGGATCAGCAGGTCATCGCCCCACAGCCCCGCCCACGCCGGGTGCGAGGAGGTGGTGTTGTGCTCGGTGGTGGTGATGAAGTCGAGCCCGGCGGCCCGGGCGGCGGCGGCCACCTCGGCCGGGGTGCGCTTGCCGTCGGAGTGGATCGTGTGCAGATGGGAGTCGCCCCGGTACCAGGCCCGCCCGCGCCCCTTGGCCCGCTGCGGCGGATACACCGGCTTCGGCGTCTCGCCCGGCTCGCCGAACCGCAGCGTGACGGTGACCTTGTAGTCGAGGCCCTGCGGGGCCACCGTGTACGGGCCGAGCACCACATACCAGGTGCCCGCCCCGACCGGGCCCGCCAGATACCCGGGCGTCGCCTGCTCGGCGCTGATCGCGAACTCGGTGCGGGCGCCGCCCGACCAGCCGCGGAAGCCGCGCCCGCCCAGGTCGGTGCCGCGCTCGTCGAAGATGCCGATGTCGCAGGCGTTTCCCTGGGTGCCCGCCGGGACCGCCGGCCTCTCGTACGAGTACGAGACGGCGATCTCGCGCACCCCGCGCGGGACTTCCACCGGGAGATACACGAAGTCCGGCGAGCCCGTGGGCAGATGGCCCGTGACCGTCTTCGTCCGCTCCCCGCTTCCCTCGCTTCCGCCGTCCCGCTCCTCCGCCTGGGCGAAGGTCACCGGATCGAGGGTCAGCATCCCCGCCGCGCCCGCCAGGGCGGAGAGTCTGAGTACCGAGCGTCGCTGCATGAGTGCCCCCTGAGGCCGTTGTGCGGTCCGTCACCAGCGCTCACACCGTTGTACGCGGGAGTGACACGTACGGAAAGGCCTGTGGATAACTCGATGGCGGTGAGGGAACATACGCGCAGCCACATCCGGCCCCCCACGGAGGTGCAGCCCGCCATGCGGATCGCGACCACCATCTTCCTCACAGACGAGACCGTACGCCCCACCTGGCTCGCCCGCGAGCTGGAGAGACGCGGCTTCGCCGGCCTCTATCTCCCCGAGCACACCCACATCCCCGTCAGCCGGGACACCCCCGCCCCGATGGGCGAGCCGCTGCCGCGTCACTACGGGCGCACGCTCGACCCGTTCGTGGCCCTCGGCCAGGCGGCCGCGGTCACCGAGCGGCTCGCCCTGGGCACCGGCATCGCCCTGGTCGCGCAGCACGACCCCATCGCGCTCGCCAAGCGGATCGCCACCCTCGACTTCCTCTCCGGCGGGCGGTTCACTTTCGGCATCGGCTACGGCTGGAACGTGGAGGAGGCGGCCGACCACGGCGTCGACTGGCGCGGCCGGCGGCAGCTCGTACGGGACCGGGTGGCGCTGATGCGCGCGCTGTGGGCCGAGGAACCCACGGCCCACAGCGGCGCGTACGGCTCGGTGCGCGCCAGTTTCGCGCACCCCAAGCCGCTGAGTGCCCACCCCGCGACCGGGGCGCCCGGCCCGCGCACCCTGATCGGCGGCGCGGCCGGGCCCCGGCTGTTCGAACACATCGCCGCCTACGCGGACGGCTGGCTGCCGATCGGCGGCCGCGGCCTGACCGAGACCCTGCCCGTGCTGCGCCGGGTGTGGCAGGAGGCGGGCCGGGACCCGGCGGCGCTGGAGGTGGTGCCGTTCGGGGTGGAGCCGTCGCCCGGCAAGCTCGCGCACTACGCCGACCTCGGGATCGAGGAGGCCGTGGTGCAGCTCCCGGCGGGCGAGGAGGGCGAGGTCCTGCGGGCGCTCGACGGGTACGCGCAGTACCTGTGACGGCGTGCGGGGACCCTTCCCGGAGGCCCGCCTCCGCGTTCCCCTCCCGTGCCCCTGTACGTATTCCCGTCCGCGCGTCCGAACCCTCGTGAGGAGCCCCACAAAACCGCTGGCCCGGGCGGTCTGGCAGTGTCAGATCCCGCTCGTATGCTCGGAGGATGACCACGAGCGCGCAGGGATCCGAGCCGTCCGCCCAGACTGCCCCCACCCCCAACGCGATGCGCCGCGCGCTCAAACGCGCCCGGGACGGCGTGGCGCTGGACACCGCCGAGGCGGCGGTGCTGCTCCAGGCGCGCGGGGCGGACCTCGCGGATCTGACGGCCTCCGCGGCCCGGGTCCGCGACGCGGGCCTGGAGGCCGCGGGCCGCCCCGGGGTCATCACCTACTCGCGCAGCGTCTTCATCCCGCTGACCCGCCTGTGCCGGGACAAGTGCCACTACTGCACCTTCGTCACCGTCCCCGGCAAGCTGCGCCGCGCCGGCCACGGGATGTTCATGTCGCCCGACGAAGTCCTCGCCGTCGCCCGGCGCGGGGCCGAACTGGGCTGCAAGGAGGCGCTCATCACCCTCGGGGACCGCCCCGAGGACCGCTGGCCCGAGGCCCGCGAGTGGCTGGAGGCCGAGGGCTACGACGACACCATCGCGTACGTACGCGCCATCTCCATCCGCATCCTGGAGGAGACCGGACTGCTGCCGCACCTCAACCCCGGCGCCATGACCTGGACGGACTTCCAGCGGCTCAAGCCCGTCGCCCCCTCGATGGGGATGATGCTGGAGACCACCGCCGAGCGGCTGTGGAGCGAGCCCGGCGGCCCGCACTACGGCTCCCCGGACAAGGAGCCCGCCGTGCGGCTGCGCGTCCTGGAGGACGCCGGGCGCAGCTCCGTCCCCTTCACCAGCGGGCTGCTGATCGGGATCGGGGAGACCTATGAGGAGCGCGCGGACTCGCTGTTCGCGCTGCGCCGCGTCGCGCGCTCCTACCACGGCCTCCAGGAAGTCATCGTCCAGAACTTCCGCGCCAAGCCGGACACCGCGATGCGCGGCATGCCGGACGCGGAGCTGGACGACCTGGTCGCCACCGTCGCCGTCGCCCGCCACATCCTGGGCCCCACTGCCTGCATCCAGGCGCCGCCGAACCTGGTGGACGGGGAGTACGCGCGGCTCATCGGCGCCGGAATCGACGACTGGGGCGGCGTCTCCCCGCTGACCATCGACCACGTCAACCCCGAGCGCCCCTGGCCGCAGGTGGACGAGCTCGCCGAGCACTCCGCCGCCGAGGGCTTCCGGCTGCGGGAACGGCTGGCGGTGTACCCCGAGTTCGTCCAGCGCGGCGAGCCCTGGCTCGACCCGCGGCTGCTGCCCCACGTCAGCGCCCTGGCCGACCCCGCCACCGGCCTGGCCCGCGAGGACGCGATGCCGGTCGGCCTGCCCTGGCAGGAGCCCGACGAGGGCTTCACCGCCTCCGGCCGCACCGATCTGCACCGCACCATCGACACCGAGGGCCGCACCGGCGACCGCCGCGACGACTTCGACGAGGTGTACGGCGACTGGGAGGCGCTGCGCGAGGCGGCGGCGCCCGGCATGGCCCCGTCCCGTATCGACGCCGACGTCCGCGCCGCCCTGTCCGTCGCCGCCGACGACCCCACCCGGCTGACCGACCCCGAGGCGCTGGCCCTCCTGCACGCCGACGGCCCGGCGCTCGACGCGCTGTGCCGGATCGCCGACGACCTGCGCCGCGCGACGGTCGGCGACGACGTCACCTACATCGTCACCCGCAACATCAACTTCACCAACGTCTGCTACACCGGCTGCCGTTTCTGCGCCTTCGCCCAGCGCCGCACCGACGCCGACGCCTACACCCTCTCGCTGTCCCAGGTGGCCGACCGCGCCCAGCAGGCCTGGGACGTCGGCGCGATCGAGGTGTGCATGCAGGGCGGCATCCACCCCGACCTGCCCGGCACCGCCTACTTCGACATCGCGCGCGCCGTGAAGGAGCGCGTGCCGGGGATGCACGTCCACGCCTTCTCCCCGATGGAGGTGGTCAACGGCGCGACGCGCACCGGGCTGTCCATCCGCGAATGGCTGACCGCCGCGCGCGAGGCGGGGCTCGACACGATCCCCGGCACCGCCGCCGAGATCCTCGACGACGAGGTCCGCTGGATCCTCACCAAGGGCAAGCTGCCCACCGCCACCTGGGTCGAGGTCATCAAGACCGCCCATGAGCTGGGCATCCGCTCCTCGTCCACGATGATGTACGGCCATGTGGACCAGCCCCGCCACTGGCTGGGCCATCTGCGGCTGCTCGCCGGGATCCAGCAGGAGACGGGCGGCTTCACGGAGTTCGTGACGCTCCCCTTCATCCACACCAACGCCCCCGTCTACCTCGCCGGCATCGCACGCCCCGGCCCCACCGCCCGCGACAACCGCGCCGTCACCGCCATGGCCCGGCTCCTGCTCCACCCGCACATCCCCAACATCCAGACCAGCTGGGTGAAGCTGGGCGCGGAGGGCGCGGCCGAGATGCTCCGCTCCGGCGCCAACGACCTGGGCGGCACGCTGATGGAGGAGACCATCTCCCGCATGGCGGGCTCCTCCTACGGCTCGTACCGCTCCGTCCAGGACCTCGTGGCCATCGCCGAATCCGCCGGCCGCCCGGCCCGCCCCCGCACCACCACCTACGGCGAGGTCCCGGCCGAGCGCCAGGCGGCGGCCCTGGCCTCGGACGGCCATCTGCCGGAGCTGCTGCCGGTGCTCGGCGACTGAGGGCGCGCGGCTACAGCTCCCGTGAATGTGCGGTGAGTATGGGACGGCGACACGCCGACACCACGGCGTGCCGCCGTCCCATACTCACCACAAACTCAGGCGCCGGACACACAGCCGCGGACCACGGCGGCGAAGTTGCCCGCCAGCCGGCGCGCGGCCTCCGTCGACGCGGGCTCCGCCGCCTGCGCCTCGGCGCGCAGGGCGGCCAGGTCAAGCCCCTTCTCGGCCAGCGCCGCCTCGTCCCAGCCGGCGAGCCGGTCCGCGCCGGCCTCGGGGTGGAACTGGACGCCCCAGGCACACTCCCCGACCCGGAACGCCTGCACCTCACACGCGTCGCTCCGGGCCAGATGAGTCGAGCCGGGCGGAAGGCGGGTGATCTGGTCGCGGTGGTTCTGGATGACGCGGAACCGCCGTGGCAGCCCCGCCAACAGCCGGTCCGCCCCGGCCTCTTCGCGCAGCTCGACGGCGCACGAGCCGCGCTCCGGCAGCCCGTACGCCCCCTCCACGCGGCCGCCCTCCGCCACCGCCAGCACCTGGGCCCCCAGACAGATCCCGAGCAACGGCACCCCCTCGGCCACGGCCCGTCGCGTGAGGTCCCGCTGCGCCGGCAGCCAGGGCGCATGCGCGTCGTCGTCCGGCAGAAACCCGCCCCCGAGCAGCACCACGGCGTCGTACCCGGCCGGACGGTCCGGCGCCTCGGCGCCCGCCCGCTCCACCACGTCCAGCCCCTCGTCCCGCAGCCACGGCAGCAGCCGGCCCGGCCCGCTTCGCTCCGCGTTGCGGACCATCAGCACCCGTGCGCTCACGGCGTGTCCCGGGGTTCGGAATCCGTGTCGGCCGGCCCGCCCTCGACCGCCGCCAGCCCCTTGGCCTCCGCGTCCAGCCGCCGCCGCTCCTCCTCGCCGAGGAACGGCAGCAGCGCCCCGCAGTCCCGGCAGGCCCGAGCGAAGCCGGCGTGGAACGTCGGCCGCGCCTTGAGCGCCCCCGGGCGGGCGAACCGCAGCCGCAGCCGCTTCTGCATCGAATCGGACGACGTGAGCTCCCCGACCGGGCTCAGCCGCCCGGACCCGCATATCGCGCAACGCATGGCGGGAACGATACGCCCCGCCGCCCAACCGCCGGGATCATGACACGCGGTTGCGGCGGCAGAGCCTTTCGCATACCTGAAGGTAAGTACGCACTTTTTTGTGGGTACTTGAGCCAGCCCACGGCAGAGAACAGAATCGACGAGAGCCCGGCGCGCAGGGGAATTTTCACGGACTCGAAAGCATGAAATAGGTGGTGCTGTCATGGCAGGAGAAAACCGTACGCCGGTGACGGTCATCGGGCTCGGCGCGATGGGCCAGGCACTGGCCGGGGCATTCCTCGATGCCGGTCATCCCACGACCGTATGGAACCGCTCGGCCCACAAGGCCGATGCCCTGGTCGCCCGCGGGGCGGTGCGGGCGCAGACGCCCGCCGAGGCGGTGAAGGCCGGCGAGCTGGTGGTCGTATGCGTCGTGGACTACGAGGTGAGCCAGGCGATCCTCGAGCCGCTGGGTGCGGAGTTGGCGCGGCGGGCGCTGGTCAACCTCACCTCGGACACCCCGGAGCGGGCCCGCGAGGCCGCCGCGTGGGCGGCGGGGCGCGGCATTGACTACCTCGACGGGGCGATCATGGTGCCGACCCCGGTCATCGGTTCGCCGCAGGCCCTGCTCCTGTACAGCGGGTCGCGGACCGTGTTCGAGGCGCATGAGACAACGCTGAAAGCGCTGGGCGGAAACAACCGTTATCTCGGCGCGGACCACGGGGTCGCGCCGCTGTACGACCTGGCGCTGCTCAATGTCTTCTATTCCAGCATGGCCGCCATGGTCCATTCCCTGGCTCTGGTGGGCGCGGACGGTGTCACGGCCAAGGAATTCCTGCCGTACATCAAGGAATTCTTCGCCCTCCTTCCCGCAATGGCGGACCAGGTCGCGGATGGTATCGACAACCGTGACTATCCGGGGGATCTGGGCAATCTGACGATGGAGGCGGCGGGGGTCGACCACATCCTCGAGACGAGCGAGGCCCGGGGCCTGGACTCCGGGCCGCTCGCGGCCGTCCGTGCCCTGATGGGGCGGGCGATCGCCGATGGCCGTGGCGGCGACGGCTTCGCGAGCGTCATCGAGGACATCAGGAAGCCTGTCGACTAGCGACACGCGCTGCCGCGCGGCCTGAGGAGGCCGGGTCCGGAAGTCCGGGCCCGGCCTCCTCCGTGTGCCGCGACCCAAGGTCCCCTTCTGTTAGCGCAGTGTTTCGGAATGAGGCGATCCGTAGGGCCCGCCGTGTTGACGCCTTCACAATCATCGGCGGATCGAAGGCGATCAATCGATGTCCATTACAGTGCGAAGCCTGTCCTACGGCCGTTCGTGCAGCGATGGAGAGGGGCGAGGTCGTGACGGCAACCGCCAGTGCGGCGACGGGCGTATGGGGCCGCGCCGAGCAGCAGGACTTCCGCAGCCGGGTGCGCGGCTGCCTGCTCGGCGGTGCGATCGGGGACGCGCTGGGCGCGGCGGTCGAGTTCTCCTCGCTCGCCGACATCCGGGCGGAGCACGGCCCCGAGGGCGTCACGGACTTCGTCCCGGCGTACGGGCGGCGCGGCCGCGTCACCGACGACACCCAGATGACGCTCTTCACCGTCGACGGGCTGATACGCGCGCAGGTGCGGCGCGACACCGGCGCCTGGCATCCGCCCAGCGACGTCCACGCCGCCCACCGCCGCTGGTACGCCACCCAGCGCGACTGGGGGCCCGACGAGCGCCGGCAGGACGCGGGCTGGCTGGGCCGCGAGGAGTGGCTGTACGCCCAGCGCGCGCCGGGCCGGGCCTGTCTGACCGGGCTGGCCGACGACGCCATGGGCACCCTGGACAGCCCCAAGAACCCCGACTCCAAGGGGTGCGGCGCGGTGATGCGCTCGGCGCCCTTCGGGCTGCTGGTGGGCTGGGAGCCGCAGCTGGTGTTCCAGCTGGCCATCGAGTGCGCGGCGCAGACCCATGGGCACCCCACCGGCTATCTGCCCGCCGGGGCGTTCGCCCTGATCGTGCACGGGCTCGCGCGCGGCGACGCGCTGGACGGCGCGGTGCAGCGGGCGCTGGCCCACCTGGCCACCCGCCCCGGCCACGAGGAGACCACCGACGCACTGCGCTACGCGCTCGGCGCCGTACGGCAGGGGCTGCCCACGCCCGAGCGGGTGGCGTATCTGGGGGAGGGCTGGACCGGGGACGAGGCGCTGGCCATCGGGCTGTACTGCGCGCTGGTCGCCGAGGACGTGCGCCACGGCCTGCTGCTCGCCGTCAACCACGGCGGGGACAGCGACTCCACGGCGGCGGTGTGCGGCAACATCCTGGGGACGCTGCACGGCGAGACCGCGCTGCCCCCCGCGTGGCTCGCGGAGTTGGAGGGGCGCGGCACGATCCTGGAGCTGGCCGACGACTTCGCGATGGAGATGACGCAGGGCCCGGCCCTGCACGGCCCGGCGGCCTCCGCCCCCGCCTGGCTGGCCCGCTACCCGCGCGCGTAGCTCGGCCGGGCGGGGCGCGGGGCATCGCCGCCCGGGGTGTGCGGCGGCCGGGTGCGCAGGGCCCGTACGGTCAGCCGCGCGGCGACGGCCAGGAAGACCGCGCCGACGACCGGATAGACGGCGGTGAGCAGCATCTGGCCGGGGTTCTGGTGCAGTTCCACGCGCTCCGGCAGGTCATGGGGCACGTACCACATCATGAAGGAGCAGAACAGCAGGGCGGTCACCGCCGTGAGCCACCTCCACCGCGCGGTGCGGCGGCGCAGCGCCTCCGCACCGAGCAGCAGCACCATGGGCACCGCCCACACCCAGTGGTGGGACCAGGAGACGGGGCTGACCATGAGGGCGGTGACGCCGCAGGCGACCGCCGCCCACGCCCGGTTGCCGGGCAGCCGGCCCTCCGCGAGCTGGGCGGCGACGGCGACGGCCAGGCCGGCGCAGGCGAACAGGGCGGCCGCGGCGAGCCACCACAGGCCCGGGTCGGGGGCGTGCAGCAGGCGGGCGAGGACGCCGCGCAGGTTCTGGTTGCCCGCGCCCTCGACATCGCCCGGCCGGTCGGTCGCGAACAGGATCTCGGTCCAGTAGCGGTGTGAGTCGTGCGGCAGCGCGAGAGCCGCCAGGACCACGGTGCCGGCGAACGCCCCGGTGGCCACCGCCGCCCGGCGCAGATGCTCGTTCCAGAACGGGCCGTCGGACCGCAGCCGCCGCACCCCCTCGACCAGCCCGGCCAGCGCGAGGAAGACCGCGAAGAGCGCCGGGGTGATCTTGATGCCCGCCGCGATGCCCGTGCCGACCCCGGCCCAGTGGTGGCCGCGGTGCCCGGACCGCCGGGTCAGATCCCACAGCACCAACACCGTGACCAGCAGATTGATCTGCCCGTAGCGCAGCGTCGTCCACACCGGCTCGCACCACACGCCGACCGCGGCCAGGGACAGCACGGCCGCCGCCCTGGGCACCACGCGCGGGCGGCCGATCAGGCGCAGCGCCAGATGGACGAGCGCGACCATCAGGGCGAGGTTGAACGCCGTCGCCAGGGTCCGCATCAGCCCGGTGCCCAGGAAGGTCAGCGGGGTGAAGAGGAGCGCGGCGAACGGGGGATAGGTGTTGGGCAGGTTGTGCACGGTGGCCCGCATGTCGTACAGGTCCAGGGCGTTGCGCACGGTCCAGCCCTCGGCGCGGTAGACCAGCAGGTCGACCATCGACACCTGGGCGGCGCGCTGCGCGATCCAGAAGCCCGTGAAGGACACCAGACAGAGGACCGCCGCGCAGAGCGTGGGCCGGCGGAGCCGGGAAACGGTGATCGTCGGTGTCGCGGTCACGGGGGAAGAGCTCCAGGTCCACGGGCGGCGGCGGTCGGCACGGAGGGCCGACGATAGTACGTACGGAAGTGGGGCTCGGCCGGGGGCCATTACCCCGCGGGTAATCGACGTCTCTCCCCGGCCCCGTGAGGATCGTGCACGGCACCGAACGCACCACCGCACCGGGAGAGACCGAGATGGCCGCGACAACCGACACCACCGACACCACCGACGCCATGACCACCGAGCGCACCCGCGCCACCGTCCAGGAGTTCCTGGCCCGGGTGGCGGCCGGCGACCTGGAGCGCCTCGGCGCGCTGTTCGCCGAGCGGGTCGACTGGCTGATCGCCGAGAACCCGGACGTCCCGTGGATCCGCCCCCGCAGCACGCGCGCCGACGCCGTGGCCCACTTCCGCGAGCTGGCCGAGGGAGTGGCCCCGGCCCTGGACGGGAACACGGTCGACGCGGTCGTGGTGGAGGGGACGGAGGCCATGGTGACGGGCGTCCTGGCCGGCACCGTACGCGCCACGGGCAAGCGCTACCGGTCCCCCTTCGCGATGCGGGTGACCGTCGAGGACGGGCTGATCACCCGCTACCGCGTCTACGAGGACAGCCTGATGTTCGCCGCGGCCTGCACGCCCGACGCCTGATCCTGGACGCTCGCTTATGCGGACGAGCCTTTCGGCCATGGCCCGTCTCACCGCGCGGCGCTTGACTGGGGGGCATGATGAACCACCACGCCCTCCAGACCCCCGTGCTGATCGCCGCCACCGTGGCCACCGGCCTGAGCGCGGGCCTGTTCTACGGCTACGCCTGCTCCGTGATGCCCGGTCTCGGCCGGGCGGACGACCGTACCTTCGTCGAGGCGATGCAGCGGATCAACGTGGCGATCCTCAACGGCTGGTTCGCCCTGGTCTTCGGCGGTGCGCTGGTGCTCTCGGTGCTGGCCGCGGTGGCGCATCTGCGCGGCGACGGGCGGCCCGCGCTGCCGTGGATCGTGGCCGCGGTCGCCCTCTACCTGGTGATGCTGATCATCACCTTCCGGGTCAATGTGCCGCTGAACGACGCGCTCGAGGCCGCCGGCCACCCGGACCGGATCGGTGATCTCGCGGCGGTGCGCGAGCGGTTCGAGGAGCGGTGGGTGCGCTGGAACGTGGTCCGCGCGGTCACCTCTACCGCGGCGTTCGCCCTCCTGGTCGGGGCCCTGGTGGTGAACGGACGAGGGGCACCGCGGGGCGGGATCTGAACCGATCCACGGTGCCGCCCCGCGGTGCCTGCCCGCCGCTGGTCAGTCCGCCGCGCCGGCGACCGACTCGCGACCGGCCGCGCCACCCTTCGGCACCGACCGCGCGGCACTCGCCGAACCCGGCCCGTCGTCATCCGAGTTGAGCGAGTCGAGAATGGCGTCGCGCTCCGGGGTGTCCTCCGGCTTGATGAAGCCGATCACGATGTAGAGCACGAGCGAGACCGCGAGCGGGATGGAGACCTGGTACTCCAGGTTCACTCCACCGTCGATCGCGTCGTTGATCGGGTAGTTCACGAGATAGAAGGCGAACAGCCCCAGCGCCCAGCTGACCAGCGCCGCCGTCGGGCCAGACTTACGGAACGGGCGGAGCAGGCCGAGCATCAGCGGGATCGCGATCGGGCCCATGAGCCCGGCGACCCACTTGATCACCACGGTGATGATGTCCCCGAAGAAGTCCGAGTTCACCTGGGTGGCGATGGCCATGGACAGGCCGAGGAAGAGCAGCGTGGCATAGCGCGCCGCGAGCAGCCCGGTACGGGTGCTCCACCCCCGTACGGACTTGAAGATCGCGGGCATGATGTCCCGGGTCACCACGGCCGCGATGGCGTTCGCGTCCGAGGAGCACATGGCCATCGTGTGCGAGAAGAAGCCGACGACGACCAGGCCGAGCAGGCCGTGCGGCAGCAGGTCCTGCGCCATCAGCGCGTAGGAGTCGGCGGGCTTGTCGGTGTTGATGATCAGCGGCGCCACCCACATGGGGAAGAACAGCACCAGTGGCCAGACGAACCACAGGGCGGCGGAGAGACGGGCCGAGCGCTTGGCGGAGTGGGCGCTGTCGGTGGCCATGTAGCGCTGCGCCTGGTTCCACATCCCGCCGTTGTATTCAAAGGTCTTGATGAACAGATAGGCGAGCAGGAAGGTCATCGTGTACGGACCGACCGTCGGCTCGTGATGGGTGTCCGGCAGGTCGTCCCAGACGCCCCACAGCGCGCTCACGCCGCCCAGCTTGTGGAGCACGGCCACCAGCATCGCGATGCCCGCGATGAACTGGATGACGAACTGGCCCAGTTCGGTGAGCGCGTCGGCCCACAGTCCGCCGACCGTGCAGTAGATGGCGGTGACCACACCCGTGATCAGAATGCCCTGGTTGAGGGAGATATCGGTGAAGATGGACAGCAGGGTCGCGATGGCCGCCCACTTGGCGCCCACGTCGACGATCTTCAGCAGCACCCCGGACCAGGCGAGCGCCTGCTGGGTGGGCAGGTTGTAGCGGTTCTTGAGGTATTCGAGCGGCGAGGCGACGCGCAGCTTGCTGCGCACCCGGTTGAGCCGGGGCGCGAAGAGCTGGGAGCCGATCGCGATGCCGATGGCGATCGGGAATGACCAGGTGACATAGGAGGTGATGCCGTATTGATAGGCGATGGCCGCATAGCCGGTGAACATGACCGCGCTGTAGCCGGACATGTGATGGGAGATGCCGGAGAGCCACCACGGCATCTTGCCGCCGGCGGTGAAGAAGTCGCTGACGTCGTCCACGCGTTTGTGGGACCAGACTCCGATGGCGACCATCACGCCGAAGTAGCCGATGAGTACGGTCCAGTCGAGGCTGTCCATGCCCCCTCCAGGGGTCCGTCTTATGAACAGGACCGCACTTCGCCGCGACGTTCGTCATGGGCGGGTTCCCCCGAGCGGGAGCGGGGTACTTCCGGGATTGAACCGCTTGTTCGGGCGGCCGGTCAAGAGATATCCGGTCACGAGTGTGAACAGAAATCAGGACACAGAACGATTTTGCTCGCTCTTGACCTACCGGACAGTTGTCGTGAACGCGTCCGCGAACCCACGATGAGCGGGCACTTCGCCAGACGCACGCCCACGCTCGACCGCTATCGGACGGGCCGTACGGGAGCGGGATCCCGTCAGGCCGGAGGAGGAGGGTGCGACCCCTTGCGCGACCCCCTGTGCAACCCGTGCAACGCTCGCGTCACCGCATCAGCTCACCGGCGTTGACCAGCAACGACTGGCCGGTGATCGCCCGGGCCCGGTCGGAGGCCAGAAACACCGCGGCCTCCGCCACGTCCCCGTCCGTCGCCAGCTCGGGCAGCGCCATCCGCCCGGCGAGCCGGGCCAGCACCTCGGCCTCCGGCACGCCCTCGGAGTGCGCGGCGAAGGTGACGTACGCCTGCACCGGCGGGCCCCACATCCAGCCGGGCTGCACGGTGTTCACCCGGACGCGGTGCGGGCCCAGCTCGCGCGCCAGCGAGTACATCGCGGAGACGAGCGCGCCCTTGGAGGCGGCGTACGCGGCCTGTCGCACCTGGGTGGGGGCGGCGACCGACGACTGCGTGCCGATCATCACCACCGAGCCGCCGTTCCGCTTGAGCGCGGGGAGGCAGGCGCGGGTCATCCGGAGCGTGCCGAAGAGGTTGGTGTCGACGACCCGGCTCCACGAGGCGAAGTCGGCCTCCTCCAGGCCGCCCATGTAGCTGTCCAGCGCGGCCACATGGATGACGGCGTCGATCGCGCCGAAGCGCTCGACCGCGAGCGCGGCGAGGGCCTCGCACTGCGGCTCGTCCGCGATGTCGGTCGCGCGCCACGCGGTGTGGCCGCCCCCGGGGTCGGCCTCGGCGGCGGCCTTCGCCAACTGGGCCTCCGTGCGCGCACCGAGCACGGCGTTGCCGCCGTCCCGCACGCATGCCGCCGCGACCCGCAGGCCGAGGCCGGGGCCGACCCCCGAGACGATGACGGTCTTGCCGCGCAGCAGCATGGGGTGCCTCCCCGGCGATCGCGATGGCCCGACGGATGATCTGACGGTCCGTCAGGCTAGAGCGCGTACCTGGAGAAGGCCATACCGCACACACGCGGATCTCCCCCTGCCCGCGCGGGGCCGGGCGGCTGCGTGGTGTCCGGCGGATCCTTTCCCCTCCCCGCCCCTTCCCGCAGTGTCGATGTGCGGCTGCGCCGCGTGGCATGGGCTTCGCCCCTGGACCCCGGGGTCTGGGGCGAAGCGCCCCGCGCGGCGGAGCCGCACATGGGCAGGGGTCGGGAAGGGGCGGGGTGGGGGACGAGCACTCCGCAGGCGTCGAGACCCTCCGGACACCCCCTAGTGGAGCGCCTTCGCGAGGCGGCGGAGGCCTTCCGCGATCTCATCCGGGGTGTGGGTCACGAACGTGAGCCGCATCGTCGCCCGGTCCGGCTCGCCGGCGAAGAACGGCGCCCCCGGCACATACGCCACATCGTGCTCGACCGCCACCCGCAGCCGCTCCGTCGCGTCGTACCCCTCGGGCAGCGACGCCCAGATGAACATGCCGCCGTCGGGGCGGTTCCAGCGCGAGCCCTCGGGCAGGGCCTCGCCGAGGCCCGCGAGCAGCGCGTCGCGCCGCTCGCGGTAGGCGTCGCGGACGCGGGCGAGGTGGGCGTCCAGGTCGGAGTCCGTCAGATAGCGCGCGGCGGCCATCTGGTCGACCGTCGTGCTGTGCAGATCGGCGGCCTGCTTGGCGATGACGCAGGCGCGGCGGAGCGCCGCGGGGGCGCGGAGCCAGCCGAGCCGCAGCCCCGGCGCCATGATCTTGGAGAAGCTGCCCAGCAGCACCGTGCGGTCGGCGGCCTCCGGGCGGCTCGCGATCCACGGCACCGGCTCGCCCTCGAAGCGCAGCTCCCCGTACGGGTCGTCCTCGACGATCCACAGCCCGCGCCGCTCCGCGACCTCCGCCACCGCGCGGCGGCGCTCGGCGGGCAGGGTGCGGCCGGTGGGGTTCTGGAAGGTCGGGATGGTGTAGAGGAGCTTGGGCCGCTCCCGCTCGACCAGCGCGTCGAGCGCGGCCGGGTCGAGGCCGTCCTCGTCGCCGGGCACGGGCACGATCCGCGCGCCCGCGAAGGAGAAGCACTGGAGCGCGGCGAGATAGGTCGGGTTCTCGACCAGGACCACATCGCCCGGCTCCAGCAGCGCGGTCGCGAGCAGGGTCAGCGCCTGCTGCGAGCCGCTGGTGACGAGCAGCTCGTCGGGGTCGGTGGGCAGCCCGCGCGCGGTGAGGCGGCCCGCGGTGGCGGCGCGCAGCCCGGGGTCGCCCTCGGTGGTGGAGTACTGAAGGGCCCGGCGCGGGGCCTCGGTGAGGACGCGCGCGAAGGCCTCCCGTATCGGCTCCGCGTCGAAGAGCTCGGCCGCCGGGAGCCCGCCGGCGAAGGAGATCACCTCGGGGCGAGCGGTGAGCGCGAGGATGTCGCGTACCGGGGATCCGGCGACCGAGGCGGCGCGGGCGGCGAGGTCGGGGAGGGCGGCACGCATGGGGCTCCTTCGCTCGTATGAACGCATTCCGTTGGGCGTACGAGGCTTGTCGTAGGCAGCCTAAAGAGATCACTGCATTGCGCAACGGCTTTGTCCGAGATGCGGTCGGCACCCTCCCCATCTGACGTCACGTCAGCTACACATGGAGGACATGAGCAGTGACTCGAGTGAGGACACGCGCGGCGAGACATACGCGGAACTGGCCTCGGTCGGCCCGTACGGAGTGCGCCCCGGCCACGCCCTGATCACCATGGTCGAGCCGCACCCCGGTCACGAATACGCCTACAACCGCTGGTACGAGGACGACCACTTCATCGCGGGCGCGATGGCGATGCCGTGGATCTTCGCGGGCCGCCGCTGGGTCGCCACCCGCGAGCTGCAGGAGCTGCGCTACCCGGAGAAGTCCGCGGTCGCCCGGCCGGTCACCGCGGGCTGCTACATCACGGTCTACTGGCTGACCGAGGGGCGCTACGCGGAGCACATGAGATGGACCGTCGGCATCAACAAGCGGCTCAACCGGGACGGCCGGGTCTACCAGGACCGTACGCACGTCTTCACGGCGTTCCAGGACCGTGAGGCGACCGTCTACCGGGACGGCGCGGCGGGCCCCCGCGACTTCCACGCCCTCGACCACCCCTACGCCGGGCTGGTCGTGGAGGTCATCGACGCCGAGGGCCCCGAGCGCCGCGCCGAGCTTCTGGAGTGGCTGCGGGCCCGGCATCTGCCGAAGCGGCTGGCGGGCTCGCCCGCGGCGATGGTCACCGTCTTCCGGCCGACGCCGCTGCCGCTGGACCGGATGTCGTACGTCAAGCAGGTGGAGGGGGTGGAGACGCGGCTGACCCTGCTGTGGTTTCTCCAGCGGGATCCACGCGAGTGCTGGGAGGCACACTTCACCGGCCTTGACGACGACGTGGCCCGCTCGGGCCTCGGCCGCGTCGAACTGGTCGCCCCGTTCATCCCGACGGTTCCCGGGACGGACCGTTACGTCGATGAGCTGCGATGACGGCGACGGCGTCGAGCCCTCTCGGCTGGGACGGCGGCCGGACGAGAGGGCTCGGTGCCCAAAGGGCGGATGGCGGAGATCAGCCGAGGCTGAGGGATCCGCGGCGGACGTCGGAGACGAAGGCCGACCACGACCCCGGAGCGAAGCTGAGGGTCGGACCGTGCGGGTCCTTGGAGTCGCGTACGGCCACCTCGTCGACAACGGGAGAAGCGACCTCCACACAGGCGCCATTTCCCGCGGAGTACGAGGATTTCACCCACATACTCGTCTTTCCTTGCTGAATGGACACATTTGCTCCGATACGCATTGTTGATGAGATGCACCCCGTTTGGAGGCGAGACCGACGTTACTCGTCAACATCGTCGGGAAAGCCGGTCGTTCACTCGACCGGATGGCATATTCCACCGGCCCCTTCCTGGCCGGTGCACGGAGGTGTAGGGTCCGGGCTTTTGTGGTCCATTCAGCCTGCGGGTCAGCTCTCCTCGGCCCGGCGCGCGTGGTCCCGCGCCACCTCCGAGATGAACTCACGGCTCTGGTCGGCATTCAGCGCCTGGGCCCGCAGATGCTCATACATCATGCTGTAGCTCTGCACATCGGTGTGCTTCTCGAGATAGAGGTCGCTGGTCACACCCTCCAGATAGACCACGCTGGTGTCCGACTCGTCCGAGAACTCGAGAATGGTGAACTGCCCGCTCATCCCCGGGTGGGAACCCATGTCGAACGGAATCGCCTGCACGGTCACATGCGGCTCATGGCTCATCCGCACCAGATAGTCCAGCTGCTCGCTCATGACCTTCGGACTGCCCACCACCCGGCGCATCGCCGCCTCGTCCACGACCGCCCACAGCCGCAGCGGCGCGGCCGGGTCGGTGATCCGCTCCTGTCGCCTGAGGCGGACCTGGACCCGCTGGGCGATCTGGTCCTGCGGGGCCTCCGGCAGCGCCCCGCTGATCACCGCCTCGGCGTACTCCGGGGTCTGCAACAGGCCCGGCAGCACCTGCGGTTCATAGACCCGCAGCGATGCCGCGTCCGTCTCGAAGCCGATATAGACGCTGTACGGGACGTCGCCGAAGGCGTTCCACCAGCCCTGCTGGCGGGACTCCTTGGCCATTTGCATAAGGGAATCAACGAGCGCCTTGTCTTCGACCTTGTAGGTGCGGCACAGGTCGCGTACGTCGCGCTGGCTGATGCTGCGACGGCCGTTCTCCAGTCGGCTGATCTTCGACTGGGAGACCATCAGCTCCTCCGCCACCTCCTCCGCCGTCATGCCCTTCTCCTGGCGGAGCCTGCGGAGTTCCTGGCCCAATCGGCGTCGCCTGACCGTGGGGCCGACGTTCGATGTCACGGGACGTGCACCTCCGGCTTCGTACTGCTGATTCATGCTGTTCAGCAGCCTGCCACTACCGGTCGGCGCCGCGCTGGGAAATGGCGGCACAGGGTGCCTCTCGGGGCACACCCGACGCACGCGAGCGCGCGGGGCGGCGGGCCGGCCGGTCCTCGGGGGACAGGCCGGCCCACCGCCCCGCGCGCGTCAGCGGCTCCCGAACCGGGTCGGTGGGGACTGTGTGGTGCGGTCGGTCGGGTGGAGCGGTGCGTGCTGTGCTCAGCGCGCTCCGACGCGGGCCATGCTCCCGCGGCGGGACGGCTGCGCCGGAACTCCGGACGCGGGCATCGCGGCCCGTGCCCCCGGCTGGCGGCCTGGTGCGGCCTGTGCGCGCCGCGGCTGCGCCGCGACACCGTTCTGCACGTCCATGACGGCGTGTGCCACGAGTCCGCCCATGGGGTCGTGCCTGATCAGATCCCGGAGCCTGGAGCGCGAGGAGCGCCCCTCGTTCCCGGGATACAGGTGCTTGCCGAGCCCGACCGCGTGGGCCAGGGCGGCGAGCGCCGCGGTCCGCGGGTCCGGCGGCACGCCGGTGCGGATCGCGGTGTCCAGCCGGGCCCTGATCTCCCGGCTGATCGCCGATTCCGTCGCCTGGTAGCGAGTCGTCGGCAGCACCCCGCACATCTGGCCCTCCACGGCATGCACCATGCCGCAGCGCTCCAGATGCGTGAGATACGTCTGGCGCAGCCCCAGCCGGGGCCCGCCGATCCAGTGGACTGCGCGCACCGGGCTGCCGCGGCGGCGCAGCAGCTCCAGCGCGGAGTCCAATGTCGGATCTCCGGTCGGCCGTGGCAGCACCACGGCGATACGATCCCCGTCAGGGGCTATCCGTCCGGCCAGAGCCAGCTCTACTAGCTGTGCTCCGGCAAGACCGAGGTCGAGCGACTGCGGCTGCGCCGTGGTTCCCGTGGTCGGGTCCAAGGCGAGCAGCAGAAGCTCCTCCGGAATTGTTCTGCGGCTCCTGCCCATCCATGCCTCCCCGCGTGGATGAATGACAGGGTGACCCCTCTCACATTGGTCTGTCGAGAGTGCCTGAGGGATTTGATATGGAACCGATAGGTATGTCTTTCTCGTCTATCGGGTGGGCGGCAACCTGAAGGCACTCTGTCGGCTCTGTCAGGGTGTCATGGCGCACGGCGGCACTCGGGCGCACAGGACACTGGTAGATGGTTGGGGCAGCGGGACGCGATGCCGACAGGCGGTGCGCGTCCCGCAAAACGTATTACAAGGAGGCATCGGTGGCGGGCGAGTCCCCCGGCAAATCGGAGCAGCAGAAGTCGTCGGGGGAGACGACTCGCGGCGAGCACGATCCACGGCTCGCGGTCTTCCGCGAAGGGGAGGCCGAGGGCGGTGGGTCGGCGGTCGCCGTCGTGGACGAGGACCCGAAGGCGGGCGTGAGGGCGGAGCCCGAAGCGGAACCGGATGCGGAATCCAGTGTTCGCGAAAGCGAATCGGGTGAATCGGTCAAATCGGGCAAGAGTGACAAGTCTGACGAATCGAAAGATGAGTCGGGCGAGGAGCCGGACGAGGAGCCCTCGGGCGAGCCGGTGGACCGGCGTACGGCCGTGCTCCGCACGCTGAAGACCGAGCCCGCTGACGACGAGAGCGCCAAGGCGGCTGACGACGACGGCGCCAAGGCGGACGACGAGGACTCGGCCGCGCCCGTGGACCGGCCGACGGCCGTCTTCCGCACGCAGAAGGCCGAGTCGGCTGACGACGACGGCGCCAAGGCGGACGACGAGGGTCCGGCCGTGCCCGTGGACCGGCCGACGGCCGCTTTCCGTACGCAGAAGGCCGAGCCCGCTGACGACGAGAGCGCCAAGGCGGATGACGAGGACCCGGCCGCGCCCGTGGACCGGCCCACGGCCGCGTTCGGCCTGCTGCGCCAGAAGGAAGCCCCCCGGTGGGCCCAAAGCGGCGATGAGGGCGACAAGGCGGCCGACGCGAAGCCCGCCGAGGACAAGGCCAAGGCCGACGACAAGGCCGAGGACAAGCCGGCGGAGAAACCCGCCGAGAAGCCCGCCGAGAAGCCCGAGGGGGCCTCGGAGCGCACCAGCCGCTTCGTGCCGCTGAGGTCGACCGACGACGTCCCGGCCGCGCGGCCCCCCGCGCGCCCCTCCGCCCCGCCCCTGCCCGAGTCCGAGCGGACGAAGCAGCAGCCCCTGCCCGAGTCGGAGCGGACCAAGCAGCAGCCGCTGCCGCCCGTCGGCCAGCCCGCGCCCATCGACCTGCTGGCGCAGCTGACCAACACCCCGCCCCCGCCGGAGACCCCGCTGCGGACCGCCGTGCGGCGGGTCAAGATCTGGACGCCGCTCGCGGTGCTCCTCGTCATCGTCCTCGGCGTGGTGCAGGCGATGCGGGAGCTGCCGGCCCCGGAGCTGAAGGTGGCCGAGGCCGGGTACACCTTCGAGGGTGACAAGATGTCGCTCCCCTGGCCGGACCAGGGGCAGTCCGCGGTCGAGGTGGCGGACGTGGGCAGCCTGGGCACCTCCGGGGCGCAGAAGCCGGTGCCGATCGCCAGCGTCACCAAGGTGATGACGGCGTACATCGTCCTCAAGGACCGACCGCTCAAGGCGTCCCAGCCGGGTCCCTCCATCAAGATCGACGCCCAGGCGGGCAAGGAGGCGAACTCCGAGGACGAGTCGCGGGTCCCCGTCGAGGAGGGGCAGACCTTCACCGAGCGGCAGATGCTGGAGATGCTCCTGATCCCGTCCGGGAACAACATCGCCCGGCTGCTCGCCCGCTGGGACGCGGGGTCGGAGGAGGCGTTCGTGAAGAAGATGAACGACGCCGCCAAGGACCTGGGCATGAAGAACACCGTCTACACCGACCCCAGCGGCTTCAAGGCGACCACCAAGAGCACCGCGTCCGACCAGCTCAAGCTGGCCAGGGCGGTGATGCGGAGCGAGGCGTTCCGGGAGATCGTGGCGACGCCCAACATCAAGATCCCCGGTCTCAAGAACGTCATCTACAACAACAACAATCTGCTGGTGAAGCCGGGCGTGATCGGCATCAAGACCGGGTCCAGCACCCCGGCCGGCGGTGCGCTGATGTGGGGCGCGGAGCGGACCATCGACGGCAAGAAGCGGCTGATCCTCGGCGTCGTCCTGGAGCAGCGGGCCCCCGGCATCCTCCAGAACAGCCTGGATCTGGTGCAGACGAACAGCTACAAGCTGATCTCCGCGGTCCAGGACGGCCTCACCTCCGCCACGGTGGCGAAGAAGGGCGAGGTCGTCGGCCACATCGACGACGGCCTGGGCGGTACGACGCCGGTCGTCGCGACCAGGGACCTGACGGCGGTCGGCTGGGGCGGCTTCGAGGCGGAGCTCGAGCTGACCGACGGCGGCAAGACGCCGCCGCACTCGGCCAAGGCGGGCACGGTCGTCGGCGAGCTGAGCGTGGGCAGCGGCGAGAATCGGGCGAAGGTCCCGGTCGCGCTGAAGACGGACCTGTCCGAGCCGTCGCTCGGCTCGAAGCTGGTCCGTATCGCCTGATCAGGTGAGGGGTACGAGGCCTGGCACGGGTGTCCCGGCGCGCAGTGCGCCGGGATACCCGGTCGGCCGTCCGTAGCAAGTTGTCCACACCACACCCCACCGCCTCGCCCAGAAGGCCTTTTGTGGGCCTTCGCGTGCTAGCGTCGCCTGCGCCTCCGGTGTCGGTCCTGCCGTGGCGAACCGGGGTGAACCGGCACAGGTTTGAAGGATGATGGGGGCAGACCTCGGGGAAGACGGGGAGAGCCGCAGTGACCACCGTGGATCCGACACGGGCCGATAACGGCGGGAGTTCCGAAGAGAACACCGCACCGCGAATACGACTGCCCGCGCAGCGCTGGCCCGCCGAGGGCGCGGACGCGGCGGAGGGCGCAAGCCCCGCTGAGGACGCGGGCTCACCGGCGGGTGCCGGCCCGGCCGAGGACCCGGGTCCGGCGCTGACGCACAGCGATGAGCAGCGGGAACAGGAGCGGGAGCAGACGGCGGGCCGGTTGCGGCGCGTCGCGCGCTTCCTGTCCCATCCCGTGCCCGCCGCCCTGCTCCTCGCCGGGGTGCTGCATCTGCTCTGGGTCGCGCTGCTGGCGAACAGCGGCGGCGACCTGGCCGCGCAGGACGCCTGGGCGGAGTTCGCCCTCCAGCATCCCGACTCGGCGTACAACCTCGCCTGGTACGGCGGGATGCACCCGGTTTCGTACAGCGTCATTTCGCCATATTTGATGGCGGTCTTCGGCGTGCGTACGACGATGATGATCGCCGGGACGCTGTCGGCCGGGCTGCTCGCGCTGCTGCTGGTGCGCAGCCGTGTCGTGCGGAGGCCGCTGTGGCCCGCGCTGTACGGCGCGTTCGCGCTGGTCTGCAACGCGATCTCGGGCCGGGTGACGTTCGGGCTCGGCGCGATGTTCGGCCTTGGCGCCGTGGCGGTCATCTTCGCCTGGCCCACCAAGTGGCGGTCCCGGCACTGGCACCACAAGATCCTGCGGGCCCTGCTGGCGGCCGTGCTGGCCGCGCTCGCGACCATGTCCAGCCCGGTGGCCGGGCTGTTCGTGGGGATGGTGGCCGCCGCGCTGTGGCTGACCCGGCGCCACCCCGCCTCGTACGCGCTCGGTGTGACGCCGGTCATCGTGGTCGGGCTGTCGGCCTGGCTGTTCCCGTTCTCCGGCGAGCAGCCGATGGGCTGGGCGTCGACGATACTGCCGGGCCTGACCGGCGTCGCCGTCTTCCTGTTCGCGCCGCGGCGCTGGCGCACCGTCCGGGTGGGCGGGGCGCTGTACACGATCGGGGTGGTGCTGACCTGGCTGATCCCGTCCCAGATCGGGACCAACATCTCCCGCCTCAGCATGATCTTCGGCGGGGTGGTGCTGATCGCCGCGCTGGCCGCCCGCCGGGTGCCGCCGCGCCGCAAGCTGCTCTCCACGGGCGCCGGGCGGGCGTGGGTCGCGCTGGTGCTGTCCCTGGTGACGGTCACGGTGTGGCAGGGGGTCAAGACGGGCGACGATGTCATCCACACCACCCCGTCGGCGTCCTGGGCGCGCGAGCTGGCGCCGCTGGTCCACCAGCTGAACCGGGTGGAGGCCAACCGGGGCCGGGTCGAGGTGGTCCCGGTGCGCAGCCACCGCGAGTCCTCCGCGCTCGCCACGTACGTGAACCTGGCCCGCGGCTGGAACCGCCAGCGGGACCTGGACCGGAACCCGATCTTCTACGACGACACGCTCACCGCGGCCGAGTACCAGGCCTGGCTCAAGCGCTGGGCCGTGCACTTCGTGGTGCTGCCGGCCGACGAGCCGGACCACGCCGCGCGGCAGGAGACCGAGCTGATCACCCAGGGCCTGCCGTATCTGCGGGAGGTGTGGGGCGACGACAACTGGAAGCTGTACGAGGTCAAGGACCCCACTCCGATAGCCGATCCGCCGGCCACGGTGCAGCTGGCGGGCGCCGACGAGCTGGTCCTGAACGTGCGCGCCAAGGGTCCGGTGCTCATCCGCATCCCGTACTCCCCGTGGCTGGGCCTGGTGGACGCCAAGGGCAACAGCGTCAAGGCTCCGGAGCCGGACGGGGGCGACGGGCTGCCGGTCAACCGCAAGGGGTGCCTGACCAAGCAGGTCTTCGAGCCGAGCGAGGAGGGGCAGCCGGAGGACGAGTGGACCGTGCTGCACGCCCCGCGCCCGGGCATATACCGGATAGCGGGCAAGTACCAGCTGCCGCGCGGCACGCCCTGCCCGGACGAGATGGTGCCGTAAGGCAACAGGGCCGACAGGGCCGACAGGGCCGATAAGGGCGATGACGCCGATCGGGCGGGTCCGGGGATTCCCGGGCCCGCCCGATCGGCATGGTCAGCCGCACACCGTCGAGGGCCAGGGCTGGGCCTCGTCCGGGAGCGCGCTGTGCTCGGTGCTCTGATGGACCTTCTCCAGACTGCCCAGCAGCGTCCCCAGCCGTTTCTCCTTGTCCGCGGCCGAGTAGCTGAGGAACGTCAGGGCGGCGCGCTGGAAGGCGAGCCGCATGCGCGGCGGCATGGCGTCGGACGCGTCCAGGCACAGCGAGGAGGACTTGAGCGTCCGGGCGATGGACCGGGCGACGCCGTCCGTCTGGACGGTCACCGGCACCTTGCTGTTCGCGGAGAACGGCCGGGTCGAGCCGCGCGGGGTCTCCTCGGCCCACGCCTGCTGCCCCTTGGCCGTGGCGAGATAGCGCATGAGCTCCAGCGCCTGCCCGGTGTGCCCGGTGTTCTTGAACAGCGCGGCGAAGTCCCCGGACACCTCGTACGCGCCCGGGGGCGAGCCCGGGAGCCTGAGCACATCGGCGGAGAAGCCGAACCTGGCCTGGCGGGAGTGGGGGGCGTAGCCGCCGCGGATGAAGGAGCCCTGGTGTTCCAGCGCGCACGACGGCCGCTGCGCGAACAGCTTCTTCCCCGCCGCGCGGAAGTCGGTGCGCAGCGCGGTCCGCGCGGCCGGGCCCGAGAGCAGCTCGCCCCAGGTCCGCCACGCCTCCTCGACGCGTGGATCGTCCCAGGCCAGGTCGCCGGAGGCCCACTGCTCGTAGACCTCCTTGCCCTGGAGCCGCAGCAGGATGTCCTCGATCCAGTCGGTGCCGGGCCAGCCGGAGGTGGCGCCGTCGCCCATGCCGACGCACCACTGGCGGCTGTCGGCGGCCAGGGCGGGCAGGTCCCCGGGGGTGTGGCGGGTGCCGTCGTACCAGACGATGCTCTTCAGATCGGCCTTGACGGCGATGCCGTAGACCGGTCCGTTCTCGGGCAGCCTGGGCGTCCACAGCGGCGGGTACTCCGCCGGGACCACCTCGTCCAGCTCGGCCAGATAGCCGCGGGCGGCATAGGCGGTCAGCTCCCCCGAGCTGGGCAGCACGGCGATGTCGGGCGGGGTGCCGGACCGCACCTCGGAGAGCAGCACCTCGCGCAGCGCGGTCGTGCCCTGGTACTCGACGCGGATGTGGTGCTCTTCGGTGAAGGCGTCCAGCACGCGGCGGAAGGCGGACGCCTCGGCGCCGGTCCAGGAGGCGAGCACACGGATCGTGCCGCCCGACGGCTGGGCGCCCGCGTCGCCCGAGCCGAGGGCGAACAGGAGCACCAGCCACAGGCCGAGCACGGCGGCGGTGACGTTCCGGGGGCGGGTGGGGCGGGCGGGGCGGGTGGCGGCGCTCATCGGGCCCGGAACCGGTACTCGTCGATGCGCGGCTGGAGCCCGACGAAGACGAGCGCGGCGAGGAGCACGCCACCCATCGGTATCCACACCACGGCGCCGGTGCGCCAGTGGGTCTCCTCCATCTTGGTACTCACCCTCTTGTTGGTGGTGTCGGGGGCCTTGCCGATGTTCGTCTGGCGCAGGCTGGTGCGGGCCTGGGCCAGCCGGTCCTGCGTCTGGTAGGTGAGGACGGCCAGGGTCGGCACCGTGAGGAGCAACAGCCCGGTGGCCACCAGCAGGAAGGGGTTGAACCGGCGGCGGAAGCGCAGCCGCAGGAAGCGCTGGGTGCGCACCAGCAGCACCACCGGCCAGGCGCAGGCCGCCGGGACCAGCACCCACCAGGCGAGCGACAGCAGCCAGCCGAAGGAGGTCTGCTGGTCGAGCAGGCGGAGCTGTTTCCTCTCCACCTGCGCCAGCCGGGCGAGGATGTCGCTGTCGCCGCTCCGCGCCCTGTGGCCGGAGCCGTCGTCGCCGCGCAGCATCGTTTCGGCGTAGCCGAGATACGCGTCGCGGAGCGCGGCGTTGTCGCGGTTGACGTACGCCTGCTGGACCAGGTCGCCGTAGGAGGAGACCAGGCCGGTGACGGTGAGCAGCGTCTGACGGGCCGAGGGGCCCGCGGTGGTGGACTTGAGGGCCTGGGCCAGGGCCTGGTTGGCGGTCGACAGCGTGGTGCGGTAGTCCTCGCCGAGCCCCTCGATGTCCCCGGTGCCGCCGACGAGGCTGCGCTTCGCGTACTCGTACGACTCGTCCAGGGCCTCGTTCGCCGCGGCCACCTGGAGTATCGCGGGGGCCGACGCGTCCCGTACGGCCTGGGTGTTGCGGCTGACGCCGTAGTACGCGGTGAACAGCACGGCGGAGGCGGCCACCGAGAGCGCCAGCAGCGTCACCAGACGGCGGATCAGAAAGCCGCGGGTGCCGTTCACACCGCACCGGCCGGGGTGCCGGGGCCGCCGGGGCCCAGGGTGGTGTTGCACTGCTGGCAGAAGGCGGCGGTGGCGGGGGCCAGGCGCTTGCAGTTGGGGCACTCGACGTCGGGGCCGGCGGGCGCGGCGGGGGAGAGAGGCAGCCCGGGGGCGGGGGCGCCCGGGTCCGGGCCGCGGAAGTGGCTGCTCTCGTCGGACAGCACCATGGTGGAGTTCAGGTCCAGCGGCCTGATCTCCTCCCGCAGCCGCACCTCGCCCGCCGCCGCGTTCACGATGTCGACCAGCCCGCGCAGCCGGTCCAGCATCTTCTCGTTGCCCAGCTGGTGCGCCAGCCGCACGGCCCGGCCCCAGTGCTCCAGGGCCTGCTGCGACTCGCCCGCCATATACGCGTCGTAGGCGGCGGTGACGGTGAGGCCGAGGGCGTCGTCCGTGCCGTAGTGCGCGAGCCGGGGGTGGATACGGGAGGACAACAGCGGGTCGTCCGTCCAGCGGACCAGCACGGACTGCGCGGCGGGCAGCCGGATGCCGGCCGCACCCCTGTCCGGATCCGCGTCGAGCGACAGCTCCACCTCGGCCAGCTCGATCTCCTCGTCCTGCGCGTCGCCTTCCGGGTCGGCCAGGACGCACAGGTGGTACTCGCGCACCTCGTCGGCCCAGGGCGCGGTGCTCCACTCCCAGGTCCGGGAGTCGGGCCGGGTGCCCTCGCCGGTGAGGTCGAGACGCGTCGGGTACACCTGCTTGACCAGGCCGACCGCGCCGCCCGCGCGCGTCCGCACCCGGAGCCGCAGCCCGGTCAGCGCCCTGGCCATCGAGCCGCGCGTCATCGCCGCGAACTCGGCCGGCAGGTCGGAGTCGTCGAGCACCGCGTCGGCCCGGCCGCGCAGCCGCCGCGCGATCTCCTTGAGCTCGGCGGCGTCCCAGTCGTCGCCGATGCCGCGCGCGTCGCAGGTGAAGCACGAGGCGCACTCGTCGAGCACCCGCGCCAGATGGCCGGGCTCGTCGCTCTCGTTCTTGCCGTCGGTGAGCAGCAGAGTGTGCCGGAGGGGCGCGGGCTGCTCGGTGTGGAGGCGGCGGGCGAGGTCGAGCCAGGTGCCGATCGCGGTGCCGCCGACCGCGGCCAGCTTCATCGCGGCGTGCGTGGCGGCCGCCTTGGTGTCGGGCCCGGCGACGGCCACCCCGCCGGTGGGCGGATACACCACCTCGGCCCGCTCGGTGCCCCTGACCACGGCGAAGCGCGTGCCCTTGCGCAGCGCGGAGAGGGCGGCGACGGTGGCCTTGCGGGCCGCCATGATCTTCGTCGGGGGCCAGGTCATCGACGAGGAGCAGTCGATGACGATGACCTCGCAGGCCGCGGCGCGGGCCGCGGCCGGGCCCAGTCCCTGGGCCTCGACCCGCACGATGGCGTGCATCTCGGCGCGGCCCGCGGCGGCCGGGAGGTAGGCGTTCTGGTCCACGCGCAGGGTGATGGCCGGGCCGTCGTGTCCCTCGCCCGTCCCGGCGCCCCGGCCCGCGGCCGGGCCGCCGCCGTCCGCCGCCGGGAGGTCCGTCCTGGCCGGCCCGGCCCCCGCGCCATCCGTTCCCGCTCTTTCCTCGCTCATCCGATCCCCTCGTCAGACGCGGGTCATGGGCCTGACGGCGTTGGCCCGGTCGACCAGCGCCTCCAGGGCCTCGGGGCTGTCCGCCTGCTGGGCCAGGGCCCGCAGGGCCTTTTCGAGCAGGGCGCGCACCACGGACTGCTCGTCCCGCTCCCCGAACAGCGCCCCGGCCTCACTCGCGTCGTCAGCGGCGCCGTACCGGAGAACCCAGTCCAGCGCGGCCTCCAGTACCTCGGCGGTCAGCCGCTCACGGGCGTGGCCCGAGGCCCGTCCGTCGTCCAGATACAGCCGCGGCAGCCGGGTCAGCGCCTCCGCGAAGTCCGTCTCGGTCGGCAGCCGGTCGGGGTGGCCCAGCCGGCCGGCGAGCGCCCGCACCGTGGCGATCTGGGCGGCGTCGTGGTGGCGCGAGACTTTCGGCACCCCGCCGAGGACGTCGACCGCCCCGGTGCGGTCGCCCGCGGCGAGCCGCAGCCGGGCCAGGCCGAAGGCGGCGCTGCCCTGGGAGCGGTTGCGCTGCCAGACCGCCTCGTAGAAGCACTCGGCGGCGCCGTGGTCGCCCAGGTGCTCGGCGCAGTAGCCGAGGGCCAGCTTGGGCGCGTACTCCCCGGGCAGCGCGCCGTACACCGCGTCGAACTCCTGCCGGGCCCTGGCCACGGCGCCCTCGGTCAGCCGCACCAGCGCGCGGTGCCAGTTCAGCCGCCAGTCGTACGGCGCGCCGCTGCCGATGATCCGCTCGACGGCCCGCAGCTGGGCCTCGGCGTCGGCCGGCTCGCCGAGTTCGAGATAGGCGCGGCAGATGCGGAACCGTATCTCCGCGGACTCGTGAGGAAAGGCGCCCAACTGCTCGATCAGCCGCCGCGGGCCGCTGCCCGTCGGGGTGTTGAGCAGCGCCGCGCCCGGGTCCTTGGCATCGGGGAACGGCACCGGCAGCCCGAGCGGCACCTCGGCGGGGTCGGGCCGGCCGTCCGCGAGCACGGGGCGGGCCTCCCCGGCCAGCCAGCGCTCCAGGCCGGGGATCCGGCCGAGCCCGGAGTCGAGCAGGGCCGCGGTGGGGGAGAACAGCGTGGAGGGCTCGGGCTGTTCCCGCTCCAGCCGCAGCGAGTGGAGCTCGCGGAGCACCCCGCGCAGCTGCTCGGCCATCTCGCGGGCGGACCGGAACCGCCGCCGCGGGTCAAAGGCCGTGGCGCGGTCCAGCAGCCGTCGGTACGACTCGGCGCCCAGGCCCGGCGGCCGCTGATCGGCCCGCACCGCCTTGTCGGAGAGGTTCCGCAGGGTGCGCCCGACCCCGTAGAGGTCGTGCAGCTCGGTGAGGTCGGCGGCGCCGCGCTCGCGGACCTCGGGGGAGGCGAACCATTCGGTGTAGGTGACCGGGCCGTCCCGCTGCCCGAGCCGGCGGATCGCGCCGAGGTCGATCACCTTGACCCGGCCCTCGTGGTGCATGACATTGCTCGGCTTGATGTCGCAGTAGACCAGCTTCTCGCCGTGCAGATACTCCAGTGCGTCCAGGATGTGCGCGCCGTAGGTGAGGATGTACTGGTAGAGGCGGGAGTCGTCGAACGGCGGCTCGGACCGCTTGATGCGGTTCCTGATCCCGACGAGGGTCATCCCGGCCACGAACTCCATCACGATGTAGCCCCGCGGACGGCCGCTGTCGCGATCCGGGTGGGGCACATAGTTGATGATGCGCAGGATGCCCTGGTGGTCGAGCAGGGTCAGATAGCGGCGCTCCTCGACGGCCGCGCGCTGCGCCGTCTCGTCGTCGTCGTTGATCAGCCCCTTGATGGCGACGGGCTGGCGGTCGAGCTGGGTGTCCTCGGCGAGATAGACCCAGCCGAGCCCGCCGTACGCGACACAGCCGACCACCTCGTACTGGCCGCCCAGCAGATCCCCGGGGCGCAGCTTCGGGGTGAAGTCGAAGGGGTGGCGGCAGCGGGGGCAGACCCCGGCCCAGAGCGCGGGCTGCCCGGCGTAGGACGCGCCGACGGTCTCCTCGCAGCCCTGGCCCGCGCAGGGCTGTCCCTTCGGGGGCGGCTGCGGATCGTCGTCGATCAGGTCGCGGAGGGAGGGGAGCTCGACCCGCGGCAGGTCCATCAGGCCGTCGCCCGCGGGCCGGACGGTGAACTTCCCGGCCACGGCGCGCCGTCGGGCGCGGGCGGCGGTGGCGGTCGACTCGGACTCCAGGATGCCGGAGGCCTCCGGGCTGCCGGAGGCGGAGCCGGGCGCGCCGGGGGAGGCGGCGCCCGGGGCCGGGCCCCGGGCCTTGTGGCCGCACTCCGTGCAGAAGCCCCGGGCGTTGATCCAGCCGTGGCAGTCGGGCCGGTCGCAGAGCGCCGCCCCGCCCGGCGGGCCGCCGCCCCTCGTCCCGTCCGTCATCACGTCTCCTCCCCGGCTCTCCTCGGGAGCCCGCTCACGGCCCGATCTCGTTGACCGCGCGCACGAACCGGTCGACCGCCTCCTGCGCGGCCGCCACGTCGTACGGCACCGAATCCAGCAGCTCGACCGCCGCGCGCTGGAGGGGGATCAGCTCGGGGTGCTCCGACACGGCCCGGGCCCCCGCGCTCGCGGCGGACGCGCGCAGCAGCCCCTCCAGCTCGGGGATGCGCTTCAGCTGCTCGTCGGCCGCGCACAGCGCCGCCTCGGCGCGCCGCAGGACCGTGGCCGCCGCGTGCTCGAAGGCGGCCATCTTGGCGATGATGTGATGGGTGTAAAGACCGGGGTCGCCGCGCAGCCGGAGCAGATTGACGCGCAGCGCCGAGGCGCTGCGGGGGTACGGCGCGTTCAGAGCGGGGGAGAGCAGCGCGCGCCGCTCGGCGGCCTCGCGCTCGAGGCCCTCCGCGCGGGTCACCTGCCCGGCCAGCTCGCCCATCCAGGCGTCGATCCGCTCCCGCTCCGGGCGGAACAGCCGCTCGGCCAGGCGCAGCGCGGGCGCCTGCGGATCGCGGAAGACCAGCATCAGCCGGCTGCCCCGGTCGGCGAGGATCTCCATGAAGCGGACCAGGGCCTCCGGGTCGTGGGCCCGGTCCACGCTCACCGCCACGATGGTCAGCGGCACCGCGTTGGCCCGGATCCGGCTGAACGGCGAGGTGTCGCCGAGCGCCTTGAGGTCCATCCGGTCGGCGACCCGTTTGGCCACGTCGGTGTCGGTGCGGTCTGTGACGTCGACGGCCAGGTCGAGGCTGCCGATCGGCGGCACCGTGTTGCGCGGCGCCGAGGACACCGCCTGCTCGGCGCCGACCCCGGCCAGCTCGCGGTCCGCGAGCGTCACGGCCCGGCTGAGCGTCTCGTACCGGTCGCTGTCGTCGTCGGCGATCACGACCGTCTCGACGTCCGCGATGCCCTCCCGCCCGGCCAGGCTCTCGCGGCGCAGCCACAGCGCCAGCCGCTGGGCGAAGCCGATGTCCTGCACGCCGTCGGTGAGCGGGGAGACCAGCCGCTCGTCGACGCCGGGGTCGCCGTCCACCCAGCGGCGGACCCCCGGCAGATGACGGAGGACCGTCTCGACGGGGATCATGTACGAGAAGTGGCGGCGCTCGGCGCTCGGCACGCTGTCGGAGTCGTCGTAGCGGCTGACCACGATGCCGATGACGCGCTGGGTCTCCTCGTCCTCGACCCCGGCGCCGCTGAAGCCCCACCGCACCACGTCGCCGCGCGACTCCGGGTTCAGCTGCACCCACTCCGCGCGCGGTCCCGCGGTGCCCGCGATCCGGGCCGAGAACCACATCCCGTTGTCGTTGCCCTCGGGGAAGCCGAACATCCGCACCGGCCGCCGGGGCTTGGGCGGCAGCCGGAACAGCCGCGCCGCGTACTCGGCGGGCTGGGGGCGGCTCAGCGTCAGCAGGGCCACATCGCCGCAGTCGTCGGCGCGCTGGGGCACCCAGCAGCCCTCGGCGACGCGCGCGGTGACGGGCTCGGCGTCGGGCACGCCGACCAGGTCGACCCGGACTTCCACGGCGGGCACCGGCCATCCGTCCGCGGGGATGACATGGGCGCACGTCAGCACCGTCTCGCTGCCCAGAAGGATTCCGGCGCCCAGAACCTCGCCGGTCGTACTACGGATCCGGACCCGCCAAGTCCCGTCGTGGGCGGGTGCATTGGCGGGATTGTCGTTTTCCGCCCCCATGTGGCCCGAGCATACGCCCGGGACGTACGGAAGTGACCCCAACCGGCCGATGAGTCACGGGAAAGGGTGACTGGAGGGGGCGGAGTCCGCGCGTCCGGCCTGCGGTGCGCGGGGTGCGGCGGACGGGGTTTCCCGCCCCGGGCCGGTTTCCCGCCCCGGGCCGGTTTCCCGCCCCGGGCCGGTTTCCCGCCCCGGGCCCAGCGGGCGGTCCCCGGACGGCCGGGACCACCACACGCCCTCGCCGCGGGTGAGCCCCGGCAGCCACCGCTTCACCCCGTGTACCTCCCGGGCGGGGATCCGGCCCTCGAGCAGCCAGACCGGCGCCCCGCCCGCCGTCTCCGCCACGCCGGCGATCTCCGCCTCCGCCGCGGTGAGCCGGGCGGTGACCGGGGCCAGCGTGTCGTGCGGGATCTCCAGCTCGAAGGCGTGGCACGGCTCGTACACCCGCGTCCCCGCGCCGCGCAGCGCCCGCTCCAGCACCACCGGGGTCAGCTCCCGGAAGTCGCGGGCGGTGCTGAGCGGGCTGGAGAAGCCCGAGCGGATCAGGGTGACACGGCAGTCGGTCACCGCCCGGCCGCCGTGGCCCTGGAGGAGGGTGTCGTGCACGGTCTCCTCGATGGCGTGGTGGAACGCGCGGGGCAGCGCGCCCAGTTCCGTCTCGTACCGGAAGGCCACCCCGGAGCCGGCCGGGGCGGGCTCGACGCGCAGCCCGATGGTCGCCCAGAGGCCGGTGTGATGCCGCCGGGCCATCTCCTCGCACGCCTCGCCGACGCCCACGGGCCGTTCGACATGGACCGGCCGGCTCGGCTCGAAGTCGGCCTCGATGCCGAAGTCCCGGGCGAGCGTCGCCGCGATGATCTCCTTCTGGACCTCCCCGTACAGCAGCACCGAGGTGGTGCCGCCCGGCAGGGCGCGGGTGTGGATGAGCGGGTCCTGCTCGGCCAGGCTCAGCAGCGCGGCGTGCAGCCGGGCGGCGGGGCCCGGGCCGGGCTCGCGGGCGCGGACGACCGTGCTCAGGCTGGGCGCGGCGAAGTGCGCCTGGTCCGCCTCCGGGCGCGCGGAGCCGCCGGGGGCGCCGGGGGCGCCGGGGGCCTCAGGGGCTTCGGGGGTGGCGTCGGCCGGGCCGAGCCGGTCGCCGACCCGCACCTCGGGCAGGCCGCGCACCTTCCCGATGTTCCCGGCGGTCAGCCGGTCCGCGCCGGGCCGGCCGACGACGTCCAGCGAGGTGAGCTGGCCGGTGTACGCGACGGGCGTGCCGCCCGGCCCGCGGCGGTGGAGCGTCACCTTCTGCCGTACGGTCAACTCGCCCGCGAACAGCCGCAGATAGGCGGTCTTCTGTCCGGCGCCGGCCCGCCGCTCGATGGCGAAGACCGTCCCGTACGGGGCTGCCGCCGCTTCCGCGCCGACGGGCGCGGGCGGCAGCAGCCGCGCCATCCCGCGGGCGAGCGCGCCGACGCCCTGGCCGCTCAGCGCCGAGCCGAAGAACACCGGGTGGACGCGGCAGTCCGCCGTCCCGGCGGCCAGCGCCGCCCGCAGCTCGGCGGGCGTGGGCGGCGGCCCGTCCAGGACCCGGGCGAGCAGCGCGTCGTCGGTCTCGGCCAGCGCCTCGGCCAGCTGGGCGTGGACGTCCGCGTCGTCGAGCGACCGCGGCACGGCGCGGGCGTCCCGCGTGCCCGGGCCCCGTACCGCCGTCATCGCGACGATGTGCGGGGCCAGCCGGTGCCGGATGTCCGTCAGCAGCCCGCCCTGGCGGGCGCCCGCGCGGTCGATCTTGTTGACGAAGAGCAGGGTCGGCAGCCGCAGCCGCCGCAGCGTCTTCATCAGCACCCGGGTCTGCGCCTGGACGCCCTCCACGGCGGAGAGCACCAGGACCGCGCCGTCCAGCACGCCGAGGGCGCGCTCGACCTCGGCGATGAAGTCCGAGTGGCCGGGCGTGTCGATCAGATTGACCTGTGCCGACCCGACGGTGAAGGAGGCGACCGCCGAGCGCACGGTGATCCCGCGCTCGCGTTCGATGTCGCCCGTGTCGGTCTGGGTGGTGCCGCTGTCGACGCTGCCGAGGCGGTCGATGGCGCCGTGGTCGAAGAGCAGGCGCTCGGTGAGGCTGGTCTTACCGGCGTCGACGTGCGCCAGGATGCCGATGTTCAGGGTGCGGGCGATGCGCGGGGCCCGCGGGGTGTGCGAAGTGGGCATGGGTGCTGAAGTCCTCGAGAACTGTCGTCCGGTGGGGGCGCTGAGTAGTTCCGAGGAATCGGCGCATCGCATGCTCCTGCTGGTCGTCGGATGGACGCGGGCCATCCTGTCAGCGGGAGCGACGGCGTCAAGCGAATTAAGGCCCCGGCCCGCGGATCTTGACGCCTGCGGCAGACCCACGCGGCGGAGCCGCATACCGACCGCCGCTCGCACACTGCCCTCCCCTCGCCCCTGCCGAGGCCTGTCGCCGCGCGGGGCTCCGCCGCGCGGCGGCTTGCCCCCCCGGCGCCGGGGTCTGGGGCGGAGCCCCAGTTGCGGGAAGGGGCGGGTAGGGGAAAAGACCGCCCGGACGCCCGCTAGGGCGCGAGGTGGCGGACGATCCGGCGCAGCTGCTCCGTGTAGTGCTCGCGGAACTCGGGTGAGTCCGGCTCGACGCCGAAGAGCTGCCGCACGATGTGCGGCATCGCGACCGGCGCCGAGACCAGGCTCATGAACAGCAGCATCGCGGCGGCCGGGTCGAGGTCCTCGGCCAGCTCGCCGGCCGCCTGGCGGCGGCGCAGCCCGGAGAGGTCTTCGGGGTCCGGCTCCACCGCGCCGCCGGTGAGGCCGTTCCAGAGGTTGAGGCGGGTGGGCCGGGGGTCGGCGAAGGACTCGTCGAGATAGCGCACGATCAGCTCGTGGAGGGGGAGGGCCGGGTCGGCGATGGTGGCCTCGCGCCGCAGCCACTGCTGGTGCAGTTCGAGGTAGAGGCCCTCTTTGCCGCCGAAGTAGTAGCTGATCAGCTGCTTGTTGACCCCGGCGCGGTCCGCGATGTCCTGGACGCGGGCGCCCGCGTAGCCCTTCTCCGCGAACTCGTCCATGGCGGCGTCCAGCAGCAGCCGCCGGGAGCGCTCGGAGTCGAGCTTGCGCTCCTTGGGGGCGGGGGCGCGGCGGGGCTTCTTCGGGGCTTCCTGTGGAGCTCTCTCCTTCACCCGGTCAGGCTAGCCGCAGGGCCGGGCGACTTCACCCACCTATTTGTTTGACAAGTTCATCCGCCTGGATGAATCGTGGGGGGCGGTCAACCCCAAGGGCACTTCGGAGCGAGGAGAATTCGTCATGATCGTGGTGACCGGAGCCACCGGAACCGTCGGCAGGTATGTGGTGGACGAGCTGGTCGCGGCGGGCGCGGAGGTCCGCGCGCTGACCCGCGACCCGGACGCGGCGCGGCTGCCCGAGGGGGTGCAAGTGGCGCGCACCGCCGACCTTCCGCTGGACGGCGCCACGGCGGTCTTCCTCAACGCGGCGGTGGTGTGGCAGCAGGGCCCCGCCGAGCTGTTGCGCGAGGCCGCGCGGGCGGGGGTGCGGCGCATCGTCACGCTCTCCTCCTCGGCCGCGGCGGAGCCCGGCCCGGGCAATGTCATCGGCAACCACCACCATGAGCTGGAGACCGAGATCGAGGGATCGGGGCTCGCCTGGACGCATGTGCGGCCGGGCGCGTTCGCCTCGAACGCGCTCCAGTGGGCGGCGCAGATCCGCAAGGGCGATGTGGTGTACGGGCCGTACGCGCGGGCCCACACCGCGCCCATCCACGAGGCCGACATCGCGGCCGTCGCCGCCCGCGCCCTGCTCAGCGAGGACTACACCGGCCAGAAGCCGCTGCTGTCCGGGCCGCGGTCGCTGACCTTCGCGGAGCAGACGGCCATCCTCGGCGAGGCGCTCGGGCGGCCGCTGCGGTACGAGGAGATCCCGGCGGAGGCGGCCCGGGAGGCCATGACCGGCGGGGGCGTGCCGGAGGCCATCGCGGACTCGCTGCTGCGGATGTTCGCGGAGTGCGTCGACCGCCCCGCCGAGATCTCCCCGGAGACGGAGCGGATCACCGGGCGGCCGGGGCGTACGTTCGCCCAGTGGGCGAGCGAGCACGCGGCCGCGTTCAGCTGATACCGGCTGACACCGGCTGATACCGGCCCCGTCAGGAGGCGGTCCGGCCGCCCGCCCGCTTGGCGGCGGCCTGCTTCTTGGCGGGGGCCTTCTTGGCCGCCGCCTTCTTCGCGCCCGCCTTCGCGGCCGCCCTCTCGCCTGCCCTCTCGCCCGCCCTCTCGGCGCCCTTTTTCGCGGCCGCGGCGGTCTTCTTCGCTGCCGGAGCCTTCTTCGCGGGCGCGGCGGCCTTCTTGCGCGCCCGCAGCGGGTGGACCGTCGCCTCCGCTGCCTCCCCGGCCTCCCCGGCCCCCTCGGCCTCCGCCTCTTCCCCGGCCTCCTCGCCCCGGGCCTGACGGGCGCTGCGCACGCTGTCCCGCAGCGCCGCCATCAGGTCGACGACCTGCGCCCCGGCCGGGGCCTCGCCAGGCGCGGCGGTGGGCGTGGCCCCGGCCATCTTCGCCGCCACGAGGGAGTCCAGCGCCTCCTGGTACTCGTCGTGCAGCTCGCTCAGATCGACCTCGCCGAGCGTGTTCATCAAGGTGTCGGCCAGGTCGAGCTCCGCGTCCCGGATCGTCACCTTCTCCTTGGGGGCCACGCCGACCGGGGTGCGCACCTCGTCGGGCCACAGCAGCCGGTGCATGGCGATGGCGTCGCCCACGACGCGCAGCATGCCCAGCCGCTCCCGCCCCCGGTGCGCGTACTTGGTGATGGCGACCTTCTCGCTGCGCTTGAGCGCCTCGCGCAGCAGGGCGTACGGCTTGGCGGCCGCGGGGCCGTTCGCGCCGAGGTAGTAGGCGTCGCCCATCTGGAGGGGGTCGATGTCCGCCGCCGAGACGAACGCCTGGATCTCCAGGGCGCGGGTCGTGGGCAGCGGAAGGCGGGCCAGGTCCTCGTCGGTGATCGGGATCAGCGTGCCGTCCGCGTCCTCGTAGGCCTTGCCGATCTCCGCCGCGTCGATCTGCTTGTCCTCGAGCTCGCAGACCTTGCGGTAGCGGATCCGGCCGCCGTCCTTGGTGTGGACCTGCCGGAAGGAGACCGCGTGGTCCTCGGTCGCCGGATACATCTTGATCGGGATGCTGACCAGACCGAAGGAAATGTTCCCATTCCAGATGGATCGCATGCTTGATCCCTTTCGTGAGATTCTTATCGTATGTCCCCTATCGCGGAGGTGGAGGGGCGGCGTATCGCGCTCAGTAACCTCGACAAGGTCCTCTATCCGGCCACCGGCACCACCAAGGGCGAGCTGCTGCACTACCTGGCGGCCACCGCCGGCCCGCTCCTCCGCCATCTGCGCGGCCGGCCTCTCGCCTTCCTGCGCTTCCCGGACGGCCCCGACGGCCAGACCTTCTTCACCAAGAACCCGCCCCCGGGCATGCCCGACTGGGTCGAGACGGCCGAGGTGCCCCGCCACGAGGGGGAGACCTCCCGCCAGGTGCTCGTCCAGAACCTGGCCTCGCTGATGTGGGCCGGAAACCTGGTTGTCGAGTTTCACGCCCCCATGTGGCGGGCCGATCGCGACGCCGGTCTCGCCGACCGCCTCGTCTTCGACCTCGACCCGGGCCCGCCCGCCACGGTCGTCCACTGCTGCGCCGTCGCCGAGTGGCTGCGCGAGCGGCTGCACGCCGACGGACTGTCCGCGTACGCCAAGACCAGCGGCTCCAAGGGGCTGCACCTGCTGGTGCCGGTGGAGCCGACGCCGTCCCGGCAGACCACCGGCTACGCCAGGAAGCTCGCCCTGGAGGCCGCGGCCGCCGTGCCCGGGCTGGTGACGTCGAAGATGACCCGCTCGCTGCGGCCGGGAAAGGTGTTCGTCGACTTCAGCCAGAACGCCGCCGCCAAGACCACCGCCGCCCCCTACACCGCCCGCGCGCGCCGCGAGCCGACCGTCTCCGCGCCCGTCACCTGGGGCGAGGTCGAGAGGTGCGAGGACCCCGCGCAGATGGTCTTCCGGATCGACGACATGACGCCCCGGCTGGACCGCCACGGGGATCTGCTGGAGCCTCTCCTGGACCCCGGGCTGGCCCGCCCCGTGCCCGAGGGGGCGGACCCGTGACGGCGGCGGCGCGGCGGCTGCCCGGAGCCGGGCCGACTCCTGGCACGCCTCCCGGCACGCCTCCCGGCACGCCTCCCGGCACGCCTCCCGGCACGCCTCCTGGGCCGACCCCCGGAGCCGCGCCGTGATCCCGCACTGGAGCCCGCCCTCCCGGGCGCCGCTGCTGCCGCCCGTGGAGGTCGCGCTGGCCCGCCCCGTCCACGCCTTCCCCGACCCGGCCGGGAGGCGGCTGGCGTACGAGCCGAAGTTCGACGGCCACCGCGTAGTGATCTTCCGTACGGACGACGACGTCCTGCTCCAGGCCCGCTCCGGCCGCATCGTCACCACGGCCTTCCCCGATCTGCGGGCCGCCGCCGAACAACTCCCGGCCGGCACCGTCCTGGACGGGGAGGTCGTGGTGTGGACCGGCGGCCGTACGGACTTCGGCGCCGTCCAGAAGCGCGCGGCCGCCACCCGCGCCCGCGCCGCCCGGCTCGCCCGCGAACTCCCCGCCTCCTACGCCGCCTTCGACCTGCTCGCCGCGGGCAACGAAGACCTGCGCCCCCTGGCGTACGAGCGGCGCCGCGCCCGCCTCGTCGCCCTGCTGGAGTCGTACGGGCCGCCGCTCCAGCCCGTCCCCATGACCACCGACCCGGAGCTCGCCGCCACCTGGTACGACACCCTCCCGGCGATCGGCGTCGAGGGTCTGGTCATCAAGAGCCTGGGCCAGCCCTACCGCGCGGGCCGCCACTGGTGGAAGCTTCGGCACTCCGAGACGCGCGAGGCCGTGGTGGTCGGCGTCGTCGGACCCCGCCACCACCCGCGCTCCCTCGCGCTGGTGCTGCCGGGCGACGACGGCCCGGTGGTCTCCACCCCGCTCTCCCCGGCGGTGCGCGCCCAGATCACGGCCGCGCTGCGCGGCCTGCCAGCCGCCCTCGAGCCGCCCGGGGACGAGCCTGCCCCCACCGCCAAGGACATGGTGGGCACGGAGATCTCGTACCGGCCGGTGGCCCCGGAGCTGACGGTCGAGGTACAGCGGGACAGCACGGCCCGCCACGCGGCGACCGCGGTGGTGCGGCTGCGCGCGCCGGAGTAGCAGCCGAGTTCGTGGTGAGTATGAGACATCGACACGCCGACGCCACGGCGTGTCGATGTCTCATACTCACCACAGACGTCAGACCGGGTCCGCCGGCCCCGTGATCACGGCGGTGACCCGGCTCCCCGGCGGCAGCCACTCCCCACCCGCCAGGTCGTACACGCACCGCAGCATCTTCGCGACGTAGCGCCGCTCCAGGGCGAGGCCGTGCCGCTCCTCGAAGTCCTCGGCGAAGGCGGCCAGCTCCGCCGGGACGCGGCCGTATCCGCCGCCGTGGTGGTCGTGGTCGATCCGCCAGCCGGGGAAGGTCCGCCCCCACCCCCGCTCGTGCAGCCGCGCCACCTCGCCGTCCAGATACCGCGCGCCCCTGACCACCGCGACCCCCAGCGCCCGGGCGCCCTCCGGCAGTGCGGCGGCGATCCCGGCCAGCGTGCCCCCGGTGCCCACCGCGCAGCACACCACATCGCCCGGGCCCAGGCCGGGCAGCTCCGCGACGATCTCCGCCGCGCCGCGCGCGGCCGCCACGTTCGTACCGCCCTCCGGCAGCACGTAGCACCGGCCCCAACGCTCCTCGAGCCGACGGACGGTCTCCGGCGCCGCCAGCCCGCTCAGCGTCTCCCGGAACCGCGCCCGGTCCCAGAACGCCAGCTCCATCCCGTAGCCCTCGGCCAGCGCCAGCGACCAGTTGCGCTCCGCCCGGGCCAGCTCGTCGCCCCGTATGACCCCCACCGTTCCCAGCCCCACCGCGGCCCCGGCCGCGGCCACGGCGCGGATGTGGTTGGAGTACGCGCCGCCGAAGGTGAGCAGCCGGGAGTGCCCCTGGTCGAGGGCGGCCCGCAGATTGGGGGCCAGCTTGCGCCATTTGTTGCCCGGCACCGTCGGATGCACGGCGTCGTCCCGCTTCAGCCGCAGCTCCACGCCCCGCGCGGCCAGGCGCTCGTCCTCCACGAGCTGGAGCGGGGACGGCAGCCGGGGCGCGAGTGCGACGGCGGGATCGATGGGCAGGCTCACCTCTCCATTCTGACCGCAGGAGCCCGTCTACCGGGCCGTGCCGCCGACCGGCCCTGGCGCCGGCCACGACCGTCCGTATCGGGCGCGCCGTCAGGCGAACCGCGCGATCGCGGTCATGGTCGGCCGCAGGTTCCGTACGCCGGGCAGCCGGTACAGCACGGGCGTCACCGCGCCGAAGTACGGGCCGCGGCCCCGCGGCAGGTGCAGCTCGCGGACCTCGACCACGGCCGGGTGCGCCGTGCGCACCTTTTGCAGCTCGCCGGCGTTCATACCCCACGGCATGGCGGGCATGATGTAGCCCCGTGAGGGGCGTGTCTCGGCGCGCTGGGTGCCGGCGCTGAGCCAGCGGGGCACGGCATCGAAGACCAGCGACCCGCCCCGGAACCGCTCGGCGCACGCCGCGATCAGCTCCCGCACCTCGCCCGGGCGCAGATACATCAGCAGCCCCTGGGCGGTGATCAGCACCCCGCGCCCGGGGTCGACCTCGTCCCGCCAGGAGAGGTCGAGCACGGACCGGGCCAGGATGCGCCGCCGCTCGGTGTCCGGTAGCAGGGAGCGGCGCAGCTCGGCGGTCTCCGGGAGCTCCACGCACAGCCATTGCGCCCGGCCGTTGTCGACCCGCCAGAACTGAGTCTCCAGCCCCTCGGCGAGGTTGACGACGGTGCCGGTCGGGTGTTCGGCGAGGAAGTCCCGTACGGCGCCGTCGAAGGACCGCACGCGCAGCCCCTGGCCCTGGGCGAGCAGCGGGTGCGGCGGGCCGAAGGTCTCCTCGAAGGGGAAGTCGAGGCGGTCGACGAGCTCGATGGCCTTGGGGTCGTGGAGCACCGTGCGGGGCTGCCGGGCCTCGTACGCACGGTGGTAGAGGTTCCACAGCAGGGTCTCGGGGACGCGGCCGAGCCGCACGGGCACCTTGTCCTGGTTCGCCATGTCGCTGCTCCCTTCCGGTCGCACTCTCCAGGGAAGCGTAATGACCCGCTCGCCACGGGGCGGGCGCATCGGCCGTACGAGGCCGTTAGCGGTGTCACACGGCTCCCCTATGCTGGAAGCCGTCCCGCAGGGCATTGCTCCGCTCTCAGCCGCTGGTGGTTCGAATGCCGCACTTTCTCGACACACTGCCCTTCGACTGGAGCAGGCCCGAGTCCCGCGAACTGCACGAGTTCCTCGCCGGCGTGTATTTCCGGGAGGGGCCGGTCGTCGAGTTCGCCGTGCGGGCGGGGGTGAAAGCGGCGTCGGTCGCCTGGGATCGGCCGATGCATTCCGTTTGGCACGACCTGATCACCAAGGCCCGTAACCAGAATCGGCTGCGCGCGCTGCTCGAGCAGGTGGCGGAGGGCGATGAGGCGGTGGGGCTGCGGCTGCGGGAGCTGATGGCGGCGGAGCCGGTGGTGGAGGCGCCTGCCGCCGCCGATTCCGGGGTCGTCTGGAAGGGGTTCGACGCCCGGGGCGGATGGGAGCGGCAGATATTCGACGAGCCGACCCTGCTCGATGTGGCGTTCATGCGGCGCGGTGCCGAACTCGCCCCGGGTGTGGTGCGGTTGCTGGTGGAGCTGCCCGGCGGCCGGGCCTACGGGACGGCGTTCCGGATCGGCGCCGACCTCCTGCTGACCAACCACCACGTCCTCTACGGCATCGGCCCCGGCCCTGGCCGCGCGACCCGCGCCGAGGCCTGGCTGCACTACGAGCTCGACACCGCCGCCCGGCACCGCGCCCATACGGTGGTGCGCTGCCGCCCCGAGACGATCACCGGTGACCCGGCGCACGACTGGGCCGTGATCCGGTCGGACGGACCGCTGCCGGACGACATTCCCGTCATCGAACCGGCCACGGCCGAGCCGGTCTCGGTCGGCGAGCGGGTTTATATCATTCAGCACCCGAAGGGCGGGGTGAAGAAGATAGGGATGCACCACAACATCGTCCGCCATGTCGATGACGATGTGATCCAGTATTGGACCGACACCGAGGCCGGGTCGTCCGGCTCGCCCGTCTTCAACGAACGCTGGCAATTGATCGCCCTGCATCACCGATGGGTGGCCGTCGAGGAAGAGCACGGAAAGCGGGAATTCCGTAATCAGGGGCGCCGGATCTCCCGGGTGGCCGAGGAACTCGCCGCGGCGGGGGTGCTCCAGGCGATATGAGTCTGCTGGACAGCGCCCCTTTCGCCGCCGACGATCCACAGGCGCGGGAGCTGCTCGCCGCGCTCCTCACCGCGTACGACCAGGGGCCCGAGGTGCGGGCCTTCGTGCTCGCGGCGGGGATGCGCGCGGCCGAGTTCGCGTGGACGGGGCCCATGGCGGAGGTGTGGCCGCGGGTCCTGCGGCGGGCGGCGGACCAGGGGCAGCTGCGGCGCCTGGTCGGCGTGATCGCCGAGGACCCCAACAGCGCGGCGTACGGGATCATCGCCCGGCTCGCCGCCACTCCGCCCATCACCGCATCCGCGGCCCCCGCACCCCTCTCCTATGGGCCTGGCGACGTACGCCGACTCGTCATGGACGCGCTCGACGACGACGAACTCAGCGCACTCTGCCTCGATCATTTCCCGGCGGTGTACGGACAGTTCGCCCACGGCATGAGCAAATCGCAAAAGACGCTACGGCTGATCGAGTACTGTGCGCGGCGTGATCGGCTACCGGACCTCGTACGACGGGTGGGCGAGGTCAACCTCGTCAAGCTCCGCGAGTTCACCGACCGCCTGGAAAACCGAGACGAGAACTGAGCATGGACGAGCGTGAGCTGAAACTGAATTCCCTGTCGCGGTACGCCAAGACGTCCCCGAAGTTCATCCTCGAGGAACACGGACACTGCGAGGTGCCCGCCGGATGCGGCGGTGTGGTGCTCCGGTGGCGCAATCCGCGGGCCGGAGTCCCCTTCACGATGTGGCTGGAGACCGACGGACCGGGCGATATGTATCTCGACGGCACGGCGCCTTCCTCGTCCCGCCCGCTGGTCCCCTTCGGAACGCATGTCCTCGCGTTCGCGATAGCCGAGTGCGACCCCGCGTACACCACGCTGATGTTCGCCGGGCTCCACAAGCCCGATGAGGACATCCATGTGCAGACCACCGCCCCTCAGAACGTCGCGGAGACATCCGTCCTCTCCGCGGCGGACGGCAGTTGGAAGTACTCGTTCGACGAGCCGGAGGACGACGCCTGGATGCGCCCCGGTTTCGACGACAGCGGCTGGCAGCCCATGGTGGACCGCCCCGACCGGCGGCCGCCGGAGGATCCGGAACAGGCCGCGGAGCCGTACCGGGTGCGCAGGCTGAAGGGGTTCGGCGCGGCCGGCCTGGGGGTTTCCGGGGGTTCCGGGCGGGGTGGCCGGGTCTGGGTCCGTAAGGTCTTCACGATCGCCGATCCGGAATCGGCCTGAGCGGCCCGATGCCCGACGACTGCCCGACCACAGTGGCCTGACACACACGGAGGTTAACGATGCCGGAACGGGCCCCGCTGGTGCTCACCCCGCAATTCTTCGGCAGCCTGGTCTTCGACCGCCGTACGTCGCGATATCTGCCGTTCGACGCGGAGTCCACCGACATACTGCGGCGGCTGAGCGCGCACCCTGTCGACCGCGTCCTCGAGGAGACGGCCGACGCGGAGCGGCGCGGCCGGATCGAGCGATTCTTCGAGCACTTCCACGACCTGGGGTTCTTCACCGTGGACGGCCGGTTCGCCGGAGTGATCCACGACGACCTGGAAGTGCTGCCGGACCACCTCACCGGCCCGCTGGCCGTCCACCTGGAGGTCATCGCCTCCTGCAACCTCGGCTGCACCCACTGCTTCGCCGGTGACCTCCCGCGCCGGGAGAAGCGGCTGAGCCTGGAGGAGATCGACCGGCTCTTCGCGGAGATGGCGCGGCTCGGCGCGTACCGGCTCGGGCTCACGGGCGGTGAACCGCTGCTGCGGAAGGACATCTTCCAGATCATCGATCTGGCCCTGAAGCACGGCCTGGCCCCGTGCATCACCACCAACGCCCTGCTCATCACCGAGGACATCGCCAAGGAATTCGGAAAGCGCGAACTGGTCTGGCTGAATGTCAGCCTCGAAGGCGCGACCGCGGAGACCAATGACCGGGTGCGCGGCGCCGGCACCTTCGACAAGGTGCTCGACCGCCTCGCCGTGCTCCGCGAACACGCCCGCTTCACCCTGGCCTTCACCATCATGCGGACCAACCTCGAAGAGATCGACGCCTGCGCCCGGCTCGCCCATGAGGTGGGCGCGGACACCGCGGTGTTCCGGCCGCTGTACCCGGTCGGTGTCGCCGAGCGGAATCAGGAGCTGATGCCGAGCTTCGCGGACTACACCGAGGCGCTGAACGGGCTCTCCCGGCTGGGCGAGGAGAGCCACAGCAACCCCGCTGACCCCGCTGCCCCCGTCGATCTGCACCACATCGACCCGTTCAGCCCGCACTCCCGCGAAGACACCCAATCCGTCATCCACCAGAACTACGGCTGCGGCGCCGGAAACCTGGTGTGCTCCATCTCCGTCTCCGGCGACGTCAACCCGTGCAGTTTCCTCGGCCCCGATTTCGTCGCCGCCAACGTGCGCGAGAACTCCCTGGCCGAGATCTGGCACCGCAGCGCGGGCTTCCAGTCGATACGGGCCCTCCCGCACACCGACCCGGTCGGCGACCACGGCCAGACCGCCACCTTCGCCGGCGGCTGCCGCGCCCGCTCCCTCGTCCTGGCCGGCTCGGTCAACGCGCCCGACCCCTGGATCGCCGAACAGGTCGACGCGGAGCGGCGATCGGGATCGGCGGTCCGCAACCCGCTCGTCGTGCTCGACGTGTCGGCCCGGCCGGGCGGCCGCTCCTGCCAGGGAGCGTGCGGGTAAGCCATGGGAGCCTCGTTCGACACCCGCGCCGCGTACGACACCGGCTCCGCGTACGACTGGCTGCGCACCGACCACACCACCACCGGCAGCGCCCAGGACCTGCTGCGGCTGGCCCGCGAGCTGGAGGACCGGGGCGACCTGCGGACCGCCGCGACCGCGTACGACCGCGCGCGCATCGTCGCCCCCGCCGACCCCGGGATCGCCGAGGCGCGGGGCGACCTGCTGGAGCGGATGGCGGTGGAGGAACACGGCATCGTCTTCCGCTACGTCCCGGCCGGCTCCTTCGTGATGGGCTCCGCCGGGGGCGACCTGGACGAGCGCCCGCTCCACCCGGTGCGGGTCGACGACTACTGGCTGTCCGAGACCCCGGTGAGCTGGTCGGCCTACTGCGACCTCATGGGCTGGGAGCCGCCCCCGACCGGTATGCCGCAGGAGGAGGCCGGGGCCGGCGGATCGGGGGACCCCGGCTGGTTCCTGTACGAGGCGAACAAGATCCGCCTCCAGTACTGCGAGGACGCCACCGTCCGAGCCACCGACTGGCACGCCCATGCCCCGGCCCACAAATGGGTGAGCGGAAGCGGCGAGCCGGTCGACTCCCGGGCGCTGTTCGGCACGCCGCGCCGGGACGACCCCCGGCGGCCGTGGGCCTACGACCGCAAGCCCATGGTGGGCGTCTCCTGGCAGGAGGCCGAGGAGCTGTGCGAGCGGCTGTCCACCGACGCCGTCCGGTACGGCCTGCCCACCGAGGCGGAGTGGGAGCGGGCCGCGCGCGGCGGCCTGGCCGGCCGCCGCTACCCCTGGGGGGACGAACCCCCGACCCCGGAGCGCTGCGACGCCGACCGCTTCGACGAGTTCTCCATCCTGCCCATGCGGCGCCTGCCCCCCAACGACTACGGCCTGTACGCGATGAGCGGAGGGGTGTGGGAGTGGACCGCCGACTGGTACGACGCGCAGTACTACCGGGACAGCCCGGGAGCCAACCCGACCGGGCCCGCCACCGGCCGGGAGCGGGTGCTGCGCGGCGGGTCCTGGGCGGACTGCGCCGAGGCGGTCACGGTGACGTTCCGGATGTCCCGTGACGCGGACACCTGGCGGTCGGGCGGATGGGGCGCCCATATGACCCCCAACATCGGCTTCCGGCTGTGCCGCAAGGGCGCCGCGCCCGCGCCGAGGCCATGACCGGGTACCACCCCGGCGCCGTACGGGGGCTGATCGACCGGGCCCTGTCCGAGGACGAGATCCGGGACCTGTGCTTCGACCACTACCCCGAGGTGTACCGGGAGCTCGCGGCGGCCATGAGCCGCCGCGAGTGCGTGCGCAGGCTGGTCGCCTGGTGCGAGGGCCGGCACGGGCTCGACGCGCTGGTCGCCCGCGTCGCCGAGATCAACGCGGAGGCGGTGGCGGAACACGCCGAAGCGCTGACGGCCACGCCACGGCCCACCGCCCTGGACCCGTACCCGTACCCGGACTCGTACCCGGCACCAGTGTTGCCCGCCGCGTCGCCCCGCCCCCTGACGGCGGGCATCATTCACGCCCTGCCCCCCGCCCCCGGCTTCGTGGGCCGCGCGGAGGAACTGGCCGCCCTGCACCGCTTCTGGCAGGGCGGCGAGCCGGGCGTGCTGGCGCTGCTCGGTCTCGGCGGCGCCGGAAAGACCGCGCTGGCCGGGGAGTTCCTGACCCGGCTGAAGCGGGCGGGCGATCCGCCGCCCGACGAGCTGTTCATCTGGAGCTTCTACCTCAACCAGGACGTCAAGGAGTTCCTGGAGGTCGCCTACACCTACTTCAGCCACGGCGCGGTCGTACGCGGCAGCCCCATGGGCACCTTCTACCTGCTCACCGAACTGCTCACCAGGCCCGGGCGCAGACTGCTCGTCCTGGACGGCCTGGAGCGGGTGCAGCGCCCGGCCGCCGACCGCCGCGGCACCTTCGGCGATCTGACCGACCGGCTGCTCGCCCAGGTCATCGACCGCCTGGCCGACGGCCTGGGCACCACCAAGTGCCTGATCACCAGCCGCCTTCCGCTGCCCAGGCTCGCGCCCTGGCAGGGCCGGGGCTACACGTGTCTCGACATCGACCAGCTGTGCCGCGAGGACGCGGTGGCCCTGATCCGCGACCGCGGCGTACGCGGCGACGACGAAGCCCTGCACGCCCTGGTCGACGAGTTCGGCGCCCACGCCCTGACCCTCGACCACCTCAGCGGCTACCTCGTCGCATACGCCGACGGCGACCCGGCCCGTGCCGCCGCTCTGCCCGAGCCCCGGGCCGACTCGCAGGAGCCGCAGGAGCAGCGCCTGGCGCGGGTGCTCGACGCGTACGAGACCGCGCTCAGCGAGCGGGAGTCGGCCCTGCTCGCCCGGCTGTGCGTCTTCCGCTTCGGCGCCTCCGCCGACCAACTGCATTCCGTCTTCGCGCGCAGCGCCGGCCCGCAGATCGCGGGCCCGCTGCGCGGCCTCGACCGGAGCGACATCCTCACCACCCTGCGCCACCTCCACCAACTCCACCTCATCCTGCGCGAATCCGCCGACCTGTTCACCGTCCACCCGGCGGTCCGCGACCACTTCTACCGCTCCTTCACCGACCCGCGCACCGTCCACCAGGCCGTACGCCGCCACTACAGCGCCCTGGTCACCGGCCCCGGCGTGCTGCCGCCCGACCACCCAGAGACCCTGGACCTCCTCGAAGAGCTGGTCCACCACTCCCTCGAGGCCGGCCATGTCGCCGAGGCCGAGGAGGTCTACCGGCTCCGCATGGGCGGCTACGAACACCTCGCCTGGCAGACCGGTCAGTACAGCCGCTGCGTCCGCGTCCTGGAGGAGTTCCCCACCTGCCCCGACCCCGGCGGCCTCCTCTGGTGCTACCGCGCGATCGGCGACCTCCCCGCCGCCCTCGCCCGTATCGACCCGGACGACACCTGGTGGCTCGCCATGATCGGCACCCTGAGAGGCCGCCTCGCCGAGGTGGCCCACCTCCTGCGCGGCGCCCGCCACGACCCCATGCTCGCGGTCGCCCGCGCCCTCACCGGCACCCTGCCCATCGGCGAACTGGCCACCGCCCCGGTCTGGCCCGGGATCCCGCTCTCACCCGCCGAGTGCCTCCTGGACGCCGGCCTGCCCGAACCGGCCCGCGCCTACGTCACCCGCGCCCGCGCGGCCCTGGCCGACGCGTCCAGGGACATCGCCTGGAACGACGAGATCGCCCGCTACGACCTGATCGAGGCCGCCCTCGCCTGCCACTCCGGCGACCTGGTCCTGGCCCAGAGCCTGCTGGACAAGGCCACCCAGTGGATCGTCACCTCCGGCTCCCAGGAACACCTCTGCCTCCTCCACCTCGGCCGCGCCCGCCTCGCCCGCGCCCAGCGCCGGCACCCCCTGGCCACCACCGCCGTCCGCGAGGGCCTCCGCACCGCCGAACAGTGCGGCTTCGGCCTCTACCACCTCGCCCTCCTCCTCGAAAAGGCCGACCTCGCCCTCGACCTCGACGACCCCCACACCGCCGCCACCACCGCCACCACCGCCCTCGACACCGCCTCCGACCCGGCCCGCCACCACGTCTGGGCCACGGCCCGAGCCGGCCACCTCCTCGCCGCGGCCCAAGCCCGCCTCGGCGACCACCCCCAGGCCCGCGCCCAACTGACCCGCACCATCGCCCTCCAACGCGACATCGGCGACCCCCGGCTGGCGGGCTCACTGGAACTGCTGGAGCGGATCGAGGCGCCATGACCGGCCGAGCCTCGGTGGCGTACCGTCCACTCCATGGCGTTGACGGACATCACCGGCTCGGAGGTCATCCAGGCCATCGAGGAGTTTGAGCGGCTGGGACGCGCAAGGTTTCTGCGTACCTACCAATTCGGCCGCGCGCGCCGCTATCTGCTGTCCCACGAGGGCAAGTTCTACGACTCCAAAGCGATTGTCGGTGCCGCCCACGGCTATCTGCCAGGTCGGCGCCACCTCACGGCGAAGGACTTCTCCGGCGGCGAGAGCCATGCGGTGGGGCTGCTCCGCCGGCTCGGCTTCACCGTCGTGGACGACCCTGCCCCCAGCCGGACACAGCAGCCACCACAGGCAAGACAGGCCCCACAGGATCAACTCCTTGCCCGGCTGGCTCGGCTCAAGGTCAACCGGGCGTCCGGCCGCCCGGCTCTCTACCAGCCGATCGCGCTGCTCTGGGCCACCGGGCGGGCTCGCCGCGGCGAGCGGCGACTGCTCCCCTGGGACGAGACCGAGCAGGCGCTCCGTGACCTCCTCGAGCGCCACGGCACGCGAGGCGAGCGCCCGCGCCCCGACTACCCCGTCTCAGCCCTGTACCACGCGGGACTGTGGGTGCTGCACGACCACTCCGGCCCCGTCCCCAAAGCTCACGGCGACGCCGCGCTGAGACGCTGGTTCGCGGAGAACCAGCCGCTCGGCGGGGTGTCCGAGCCCGTGTACGACCTTCTCAGACGCTCGGGAGAGGCGCGTGTCGCGATCATCGACGCGCTGTTGTGCGCATACTTCGACGGCCTGGACTACATCCCGCTGCTCACGGACGTCGGGTTGTACGACGAGGCGGTGGCCGACGACGCGGACGTCGACCCCGCCGACGACGGCGCCCAGGACACCGGCATACCGCACGCGGTTGTCGTGGCCGCCCAGTACGAACGGCTGTGCCGGATCGTCGAGCACCGCGAGAGCGAGAACCGCGGACGGCGCACAACCCGCGCGTCGGCCAACCCCATCAGATCGGGCTCGGCCCGACGCGCCGTCCTGCTGCGCAGCGAAGGCCGCTGCGAGAACCCGCGCTGCACGGGGCAGCCCGCCGACGTGACTGCTTCCGGCGCCCCCATACTCGAAGTCGACCACGTGATGGACCTCGCCCAGGGCGGACGCGACCACCCGAGCCACATGGTCGCCCTCTGCCCGAACTGCCACGCCATCAAGACCCGCGGCCGCACCCGCGAGGACCTCCGCGCGACCCTGCTGGACGTGGCGCGGGAACGCCACGCCCGGTGGCGCAACTCCGAGAGCCCGTGAGCGAAAGGCCCGCTGGCATCGTCCGCCCGCTGCGCCCAGGATGTCCGTCGTGGACGGAGTCACGGGAAGCACGGTTCTCGCCTTGATCGGCGTCCTTCTGGGGACCACGGGCACTCTCGTGGGCCAGCATTTGGCGACGCGTGTCGAGGTGCGACGCGACCGGCAGCAACGCGCGGACGTGGAGCGTACCGAGCGGAAAGAGGCCATAGCGGGGTTCCTCGCCGCCGCCCAACGGGTGGAACTGGTACTGGACCGCCGGGGACTCGGCCTCCCGGCTCCCGAAGATCCCGAAGACGAGAAGCTGCACGACCTGTGGCTCGCCAAGAAGGCCGTCGAGCTGTCCTGCTCCCACGAGGCGGCCCAAGCCGCTCACGACTACACCAAGGCGCTGCATGCGCAGATGCGCGACGCCACGGCGACCGGCGGCCCGCCGATCAAGCGCGAACGCCGGCACGCCTTCATGGAAGCCGCCCGCGACGAACTGGGAAGCGGCCGCCCTCGTATTCAGCGATAGCCCCTGATGGGTGGGGGATAGGGTGAGGACATGCTTTGACGCCTGCCCGCAAGCCGGGCACCCCCGCGGCCTCCTTCGTACGGCCCATTCGGGCCCCATCCGATTCCGGACCCCACGAAGGAGACCTTTCGCATGAACACGTCGACACCCATCGACGTCCCCGACGCCTTCGCCGCGTCCTACGGCGCGCACGGCGCCTCCGAGCGCGCCTGGATCGCCGGGCTGCCCCGGCTCGGCGCCGACTTCCTGGACCGCTGGGAGCTGCGGCCCGACGGGGCTGCCGCGTTCGGCATGGCCTCGCTGGTGCTGCCCGTGCGCCGGGCCGACGGTACGCCCGCGGCCCTCAAGCTTCAGCAGCTGAGGGAGGAGACCGCGGGCGTCGCGGCCGGGCTGCGGGCGTGGCGCGGCGATGGCATCGTGCGCCTGCTGGAGCACGACGAGGAGAGCTGCACACAGCTGCTGGAGCGGCTGGACGCGAGCCGGACCCTGTCGTCAGTGGCCGACGACCAGGCGGCCATGCGGGTCCTGGCCGAGCTGATGGCGCGGCTGACCTCCGTGGCCGCCCCCGAGGGGATCCGGCGGCTGGACGACATCGCCGCCGCCATGCTCGACGAGACCCCGCGGGCCGTACGGGCGCTGCGCGACCCCGCCGAGCAGCGGCTGGTGCGCAGCTGCGCGTCCGCCGTGGCCGAGCTGATCGGGGAGCCCGGGGACCGCCTGCTGCACTGGGACCTGCACTACGACAACGTCCTCGCCGGGGAGCGGGAGCCCTGGCTGGCCATCGACCCCGAGCCGCTGGCCGGCGACCCGGGCTTCGAGCTGCTGCCGGCGCTGGACAACCGGTGGGACGACGTGGTGGCCACGGGCGATGTCGACCGCGCGGTGCTCCGCCGCTTCGACCTGCTGACCGAGGCCGTAGGGCGGCTGGACCGGCGGCGGGCGCTCGGCTGGACGCTCGGCCGGGTGCTACAGAACGCGCTGTGGGACATCGAGGACGGCAAACCGGCGCTGGAACCGGTCCAGGTCGCCATCGCCACGGCCCTGCTGCGCCGCTGCTAAGCCGGGCGGTCCTGGCGGATCTTGACGCCTGCGGGGGACTCCTCCTCCGCTGGAAGGGCCTCGGTCCGGCGGTCCTGGCGCGGGGCGAGCAGCCGGTCGAGGGCGCGGCGGGTGCGTTCGGGGGCCTCCGGGGCGGCGAAGAGCTGGATCTCCTGGTTCAGGGCCATGTAGAGGCCGCCCATCTCGTACGCGACTTGCTCCGGGTCGGTGTCGCCCGGCAGGTCGCCCGCCGCGACGGCGACGCGCACCTCACCGGCGAGCCGGCGTCGCCACAGCCGGAACAGGCGGGCCACCGCGTCGCGTACGAGCCCGTCGCGGGCGTCGAACTCGATGGACGCGGTGGTGAAGAGGCAGCCGCCGGGGAAGGTGTCGCGCGCCGTCTCCAGGTAGGTGATCCATGCCTCGCAGATGGCGCGCAGCCGGGGCAGCCCCGGCTGCGCGTCCCGCGCGGGCTCCCACACCAGCCGCGAGAAGACCGCCGCCGCCTCGTCCAGGGTGGCGAGTTGCAGCGTCTGCTTGGTGCCGAAGTGGCCGAGCACACCGGCCTTGCTCATCCCCAGGTCGGTGGCGAGACGCCCGATGGTCAGCCCTTCGAGGCCCTCGACGGAGGCGATGGCGACACCGCGCTCCACGATGCGCTCCCGCGTTCTGCGGGCTTCGGCGACCGACTTGCGTGGGCTCATGGCGCCAGGATACCCAGCCCGCCCCCATTTAGCTTCCGACCGATCGGTTGCTATATTCCGGGCGAGGCGACGCGAGGCGACGGGCAGCGTCGTACGACCCGAGGAGAACAGCCGTGTCAGCCGTGTCAGGAAGCCGCATTGCCGCCCTGGGGCACTACCAGCCCTCGCGCGTGCTCAGCAACGACGATCTGTCGGCCATGGTCGACACCAGCGACGAGTGGATCCGGCGCCGCACCGGCATCGCCACGCGCCGTATCGCGGCGGCCGACGAGTCGGTCACCGACATGGCGGCCGCCGCCGCGGGCAAAGCGCTCGCCGGATCCGGATTGCGGCCCTCCGACATCGGCCTGATCACGGTGGCCACCTGCACCGCGATCGACCGCTGCCCCTCCACCGCCGCCCAGGTCGCGGCCCGCCTCGGCATTCCGTCCGCCGTGGCCTACGACCTGAACAACGGCTGTGCGGGCTTCTGCACCGCACTCGCGAGCGCGGACCACTCCGTACGGGCCGGCGCCGCCCGCCACGCCCTCGTCATCGGCGCCGAGAAGATGTCCGACGTGACGGACTGGAGCGACCGCAGCACGTGCGTGCTGCTCGGCGACGGCGCGGGCGCCGCCGTGATCAGCGCCGCCGAGGACACCGGCATCGGCCCCGTCGTCTGGGGCTCCGACCCCACCCGCGGCGACGCCGTACGCCTGGTCGACGACTGGCACCCGTACTTCGCCCAGGAGGGCCAGACCGTCTTCCGCTGGGCCACCACCGAACTCCCCGACGTCGCCCGCGAGGCCTGCCGCCGCGCCGGCCTGACCCCCGCCGACCTCGCGGGCGTGGTCACCCACCAGGCCAACCTCCGCATCATCGAGGCCCTCGTACGCCAACTCGGCCTCCCGGAGGACGCGGTGATCGCCCAGGACGTCGTCGAGTCCGGCAACACCTCCGCCGCGTCCGTGCCGCTCGCCCTGTCCAAGCTGACCGAACGCGGCGATCTGCCCTCGGGCGCGCCCGTGCTGCTGCTCGCGTTCGGCGGCGGGCTGTCCTGGGCGGGCCAGGTGGTCACCTGCCCCTGAGGGGCAGGCCATGAGAAGCTTCCGGCCATGAACGGTGGGGCGGCAGAGCTGCTGCTCGGCGGCGTCGTCCTGCTGGGCGCGTCCGTGCAGTGGCTGACGGGGATGGGGTTCGCCCTCGTCGCCGTGCCCGCTCTCGTCATGCTGCTCGGCCCGGCCCCGGGCGTCGCTCTCGCCAACTGCGCGGCCGGTGCCATCTGTGCGGTGGGGCTCACCGGCGGCGGCTGGCGGCGGGTGCGGCTGGGCGCGATGGTCCCCCTGGTCGCGGCCTCCGCGTGCACCGTCCCGGCCGGCACGTGGGTGGCCGCCCGGCTGCCCGAACCGGTCCTCCTCGCCGTCATGGGCGGCCTGGTCACCGTGGCCGTGCTGCTCGTGATGGCCGGCACGCGCGTACCCGCCCTGAGCGGCGTCAAGGGAGCCCTGACCGCGGGCGCCGCGGGCGGCTTCATGAACTCCTCGGCCGGGGTGGGCGGCCCACCGGTGTCCCTGTACGCGGTGAACGCGGGCTGGACCGTCCGCGAGTTCGTGCCGAACGCGCAGTTCTACGGGATCGTGGTGAACGCGTTCTCCATCGCCGCCAACGGCGTTCCCCGGCTGGACGCGGGCGTGTGGGGGTTCGCGGTGGCCGGAATGGTGGTGGGCGCGGCCATCGGCAAGGCCCTCGCCGAACGCGTCCCGGAGAGGGGAGCCCGACTCCTCGTCCTCCTCCTCGCGTTGGGCGGCGGGCTGACCACGCTGATCAAGGGCGTCTGGGCGCTGTGACCCAACGGCCCGGCCCGGCGACGCCCCGGGCCCCCCTCGGCCCGGCCCGGCCCGGCGACGGCCCAGGCCCCCCTCGGCCTCTAGCCGAGCAGCTGCTCCGCCAGCAGCAGCCCCCCGATCGCCACCATCGCGGCCCCGGAAAGGCGGGTCACCGCTCGTGCCGCCGCAGGCCGAGCCCGCAGCACCAGCCGCGCCGCCGTGCCCACCCCCGTGTAGACCGCGGCGCAGTTGGCCGTGTGCACCAGCCCCAGCAGCGTGATCTGCGCCGCGACCGGCCAGGTCGCGCCCGGGGCGATGAACTGCGGCAGCAGCGCCAGGAACAGCAGCAGCGCCTTCGGGTTGAGGCCGCTGATCCCCGCCCCCTTCGCCGCCCGCCGCACCCACGAACCGGCGCTGTCGTCCGCGCCGGCCGTCGGGGTGGCGGGGCGGGCCAGTGTGGCTATGCCCAGCCACACCAGATACCCCGCGCCCACCACCGTCAGCGAGGTCAGCACCAGCGGTGACCGGGCCACCAGCGCCGCCACCCCGGCCGCGACCACCGCGGTCAGCGCCACGTACCCGGCCAGCAACCCGCCCACCGCCGGCAGCACCGTACGGTCCCGCAGCCCGGCCGCGATCGCGTACGCCCAGTCCGCCCCCGGAACCAGCACCAGCAGGAAGGACACCGCCCAGAACGCGGTGACACTACCGACCGCCATGCCCTGCTCCTCTCCCTCTCTCGCGTCTCACGGGAGGGAGATTAGGTGGATAAGGCCGGAATGTGTTTCCAACCTTTCCAGGAGAGCGGCCCGCGAGTGGAAGAATCTTCCTCATGGATGAGGTCGATCGAAATATCCTTGCCGAGCTACAGAGCGACGGACGCCTCACCGTCACCGAACTGGCCGAACGCGTCCGCCTCAGCGTCTCGCCCTGCCACCGCCGCCTGCGCGCCCTGGAGCGCTCCGGCGCGATCAGCGGCTACCACGCGCGGCTCGACGCCGGTGTCCTCGGTCTGACCTTCGAGGCGCTCGTCTTCGTGACCATGCGCTACGAGGACCGCGAGACCGTGGCCGCCTTCGAGCAGGCCGTCACCGACATCCCGTACGTCCTCCAGGCCCAGCGCCTCTTCGGCGACCCCGACTTCCTCCTGCGCGTGGTCACCCGCGACTTGGCCGCCTTCCAGCAGCTCTACGACGACCGCCTCGCCACCCTCCCGGGTGTGCAGCGGCTCAGCTCCACGCTCGTCATGAAGAGCGTCGTAGAGAACCGCCCTCTGCCGCTGTGACACCCTCTGTGAGATTCGGCAGCTCCAGCTCCACCGGAAGCCACAGCTCCGCGTCGGCTTCGGCCCCGTCCGGCGAAAAGCGGGTGCGCAGGATCTCCGGGCCGGGGCGGCTGCGGTAGGGATTCGACGGGAACCACTCCGTGAACACGTCCCGCCACAGGTACTGGATGGCCTCCGGCGCCGGCCCCGAGGTGGCGAAGACCGCCCAGGTCCCGGCCGGAACGGGGAGAACGGCCATGCCCTCGGGGGGCACCGCCGACGTGATCACCGCGTGGTAGTAGTCGAGTTCGGTGCCTTCGGCGCGGCTCGGGTCCAGGTCGTCGCAGACCGCGACGATGCCCCGCGGCTCCTGGTCCGACAGTTCCTCCAGACGCTCCAGGGCCTGCGGTTCGATCCCCCGGACGAAGTCGATGATCGCCTGGTTCGGCCCCACGTGCACCAGTGGCACCCGGGCCTTGAGCCCGACGACGCTGAAGGCCGACCTGTCCACAACCCGATAACGCATGCTGCTGCTCCCCTCGATGATGAGTCGGAAGGTCAACCGGGGCTGGGCGACGAGCGCGGCACCAGTCCGCCGGGCCTCACCCGGCCCGACGCCGTGCATGGCCCGGAACGCCCGAGCGAACGCCTCGCCCGAGCCATAGCCGTAGCGCACCGCGATCCCCAGCAGCGACTCACGCCCCGCGAGCACCTCGGCCCCCGCGACGGTGAGCCTGCGCCGCCGGATGTACTCCGACAGCGGCATCCCCGCCAGCGCCGAGAACATCCGGCGCAGGTGGTACTCCGAGGTGGCCGCGATACGCGCCAGCCTCGACCCGTCGATGGACTCGTCGAGATGGCGCTCGATGTGCTCCAAGGCCTGGTTCAGCCGCTCCAGCACGCCCGGTCTCCTTCCTCTCGTGCGCTCACCACGCTAGGCAGCGCACATCCCCCGGGACCCGACATCCTGTGCCCGATCAGGTCGGGTCCTCCGGGTACACCGCCTGGAGCAGCCCGTGCACGAAGCGGTCGAGGTCGTCCAGGCCGGCGGCGGTCAGGGTCTGGGGGCCGTTGGCCAGCAGGTGGGGGATGGCGGCGTGGAGGGCGAGGGTGACGACGGCGGCGCGCTGCGGGGTGGCGGGCAGTCCGGCGGCCCTCTGGGCCAGTTCGAATCCGGCGAAGTCGGAGGTCGCGATGGGGTCGAGGATGGCCGACAGCCAGGGTTTGCGGGCCGCTTCGGCCTGCAACTCCAGGTAGGCCAGCAGGCGGGGGCGGCCCGGTCCGGCGACGTTCTCCAGGAGCGCGCGGAGCATGGCCGCCAGGCCGTCGCGGCCGCTCGGGCCCAGTCCGGTGGCGGCCAGGCGGGCTGCGGTCTCGCGGTACTGCTCCAGGCAGCGCTCGGCCACCGCGCGCAGCAGGGCGTCCCTGGTCGGGAAGTAGTTCTTGGTGGTGCCCGGCGGCACCTCCGCGGCCGTGTCGACGGCGCGGTGGGTCAGGCCGCGTCCGCCCGCGTCGGCCAGCACCTCGATGGCCGCGTCGCGCAGCCGGTCCCGCCGCTCCGGATTCACCGTCGGCTCTCCTCCTCCTGGTCGCGGTTGCCAGGGTACCGCAGCCGTGGTACCACAGATGTGGTGACGATTCGCGTCCGCCAGGGGAGGGACACATGACCGGCACAGCGGTTGTCGTGGGTGCGGGAGTCGGCGGCCTCGCGACGGCGATCGGGTTGCGCCGCGCGGGCTGGACGGTGTCGATCCTGGAGCGGCGAACGGAGCTGGAGCGCTACGGCACCGCCTTCGGTATCCACCCCACCGCGCAGGCCGCGCTCGACCGCCTCGGCGTGGGCGAGGCGTTCCGCAGTCGGGCGGTCCCCTACCGGGGCGCGAGGATCCGCACCCCGCGGGGGAAGGTGCTGGCGAGCCTTCCGCTGGAACGGATCGAGCGGAAGGCCGGCCGCCCCGAACTGCTCGTCGCCCGCCCCTATCTGATCGACGCCCTGCTGGGCGAGCTGGACGCCTTCGGGGATGTGCCGTTGAAGTTCGGCGAGAACGTCCGCGATATGGCGGCCCTGGTGGCCGGTCACGACCTGGTGGTCGGCGCCGACGGAATCCGCAGCGCCGTACGCGCCTCCTGCTTCGGCGACCGCAGCGGCCCGCGGCGCATCGGGACCGTCGCCTGGATCGGCATCGCCGACTTCGAGAGCGGCGTCTACGGCGAGACCTGGGGCCAAGGCCGGTTCTTCGGCATGACCCCGGTCGAGCAGGGCCGCACCAACTGGTACGCCACCGTCCCCGAGGCCACCACCGCCGAGGAACTGCGCGGACACTTCGAGGGCTGGCACGACCCTGTCCCGCGCATCCTCGCCGAGACCGCCCCATCCACCTGGATCCGCTACGAGATGCGTCATCTCTTCCCCGCCCTGCCGACCTTCGTCCACGACGGACGCGACGGACGCGACGGAAAGGTCGCGCTGGTCGGCGACGCCGCGCACGCCATGACCCCCAACCTGGGCCAGGGCGCCTGCACGGCGATCCTCGACGCGGAGGCCCTGACCCGGGCCGTTTCCGAACACGGCCCGGCGTCCGGCCTGCCCTCCGCCCTCCGCGCCTACGACGCGGAACGCCGCCGCAGCGCCCAGCGGGTCGCCTTCGCCTCCCGCAACCTGCACCGCTTCATGGCCACCGAACACACCCGCATGCGCGACCTGCTGGTCCGCATGATGCCCACGTGACCCTTGGTGCGCCTACGCCGCGATGAGCAGCGCCTCGGCGCCGACCGGTCGGAAACCCGCCGCCTGAAAGGCGCGCACGCTGCGGGCGTTGCCCGCGGCCTGTTGCGACCAGACCGGCCCGCCGTCCGGCACCAGATGCCGCGCGGCCGTGGCCAGCGCCCGGCCCAGCCCCCGGTGACGTACGTCCTCGTCCACCTCGATCGCCGTCTCCCAGCGCCCGGCCACGCCCCGGCCGAGAACGACCACACCCCCGTCAGCCGCCCAGACCCGGACATCGTCCCGGCGCTTACGCGCCCTGGACACGCGCGGGTGATCGGGGTCGGCGAGCTCGCGAAGCTCCAGCGGGGGATCGCCCGGCAGCGCACTCGCCACGGTGAGCAGGTCTATGGTGTCGGTCGACCGCCCCGTACGGGCCAGGAACGCCGCCAAGAAGCGCGGATTCATCGTGGCCGCCAACTCGTCGCAGTCGAGGGAGGCCAACGTGGCGCGTACCCACCGCGGATCCTCATCGGTGAACACCACGGAGTGCGCGGTGAACGCGATCACCCCGGCGTCGCGGTGGCTCGGCTGCGGCACCACGGTCGTGCCGCCGTCGGGCGGCGGGAAGCGCCCGTGTGCCGCCGCGTTCAGGATGCTGGTCAGGGTTTGGGGCATGGTGATTCTCGGCTCCGGCTTCGATGGGACGTGTGGGACATATTCAGGAGGGTGGACTCGGGCTGTGGTTCTAGGACCACGGCCCGAGGTGTCCGGGCCCCGTGGCCAGTACCGTCGCGAGACATGAACATGGCCAAGGAACCGCGCAGCACTGAACAACGGCGGCGTGACGTCCTCCAAAGACTGCGGACAGAGGAAGACGTCTGGGTCGCGTCGGCGGACGCGGACGGACTGCCGTGCCTGGTGCCGCTGTGGTTCCTCTGGGACGGCACGGCGATGTGGATGTCGACCAGGCTGACCAACCCCACCGGGCGCAACCTGCGGGAAACGGGCCGGGTTCGCCTTGCGCTTGGCGATACGCGGGATGTCGTTCTGATCGACGGGCGGGTGGAAACCTTCACCGCGGAGGAGGTGCCGCCCGCCGCGGCGGACGCGTTTGTGTAGAAGTGGAGCTGGGACCCCCGGAAGGATCACGCCTCCTACGCGTATTTCAAGGTGCTTCCGCAGGTGATACAGGCATCGCATGGGGAGCATGAGTTCAAGGGCAGGCATGTGATGCGCGACGGAGAGTGGACCGATGGGTGAGTCTCATGACCGGCACACGGGGCTGGTGGGTTGGTCGGCGAGGTAGAGCGACCGTTCACCCGAGGTGAAGGACCTGTGGACCGCTTGGCAGACCCTCCTGATGGAGGAGGCTGGGTCAGGGAGAGAGACGTTCCACAGATGGATCGTCTCGTCGGCGCTGCCGCTGGCGAGGGTGCGGCCGTCGGGGCTGTACGCCACGGAAACCACGTAGTCGGTGTGTCCGGTGAGGGTGGTGCGTGTTCTGCCGGTTGCCACGTCCCACAGTCGGATGGTCTTGTCGATGCTGCCGCTGGCGAGGGTGCGGCCGTCGGGGCTGTACGCCACGGAAACCACGTAGTCGGTCTGTCCGGTGAGGGTGGTGTGTGGTTTGCCGGTTGCCACGTCCCACAGTCGGATGGTCCTGTCGCCGCCGCTGGCCAAGGTGCGGCCGTCGGGGCTGTATGCCACCGCGTCCACGCTTGCAGCGTCTCCGGTCAGAGTGGCGCGTGGCCTGCCGGTTTCCACGTTCCATAGCCGGATCTTCCCGCCCTCCTCACCGCTGGCCAGCGTACGACCGTCCGGTCTGAAGGCGATCGACGTCACCCCCTTGGTGTCTGCGGTCAGGGTGGCCCGTTGTTTGCCGGTCGCAGTGTTCCACAGCCGGACTTTTCCGTCCCATCCTCCGCTGGCGAGGGTGTGGCCGTCGGGGCTGAACGCGACCGATTCCACGACGTCGGTGTGTCCGGTCAGGGTGGCCCGTTGTTTGCCGGTCGCCGTGTTCCACAGCCGGACTTTTCCGTCCCTCCCTCCGCTGGCGAGGGTGTGGCCGTCGGGGCTGAACGCGACCGATTCCACGACGTCGGTGTGTCCGGTCAGGGTGGCGCGTGGCCTGCCGGTTGCCATGTCCCACAGCCGGACCTTCCCGCCGTCCTCCCCACTGGCCAACGTGCGGCTGTCCGGGCTGAACGCCACCGAGGCCACGGCCTCGCGGCGTCCGGTCAAGGTGGTGCGCGGCCTGTCCTTCGTGACGTCCCACAGCCGGACTGTCTTGTCGTCGCTGGCGCTTGCCAAGGTGCGGCCGTCGGGGCTGTATGCCACCGATTCCACGACGTCGGTGTGTCCGGTCAGGGTGGCGCGTGGCCTGCCGGTCGCCACGTCCCACACCCGGACCTTCCCATCGCCCCCACCGCCGGCCAGGGTGCGGCCGTCGGGACTGAACGCCAGCGTCCCCACGATGTCGTCGTGTCCGGTCAGGGTGGTGCGCCGGTTGCCCGTCGCCACGTCCCACAGCCGGACTGTCGTGTCATCGCCGGCGCTGGCCAGGGTGCGGCCGTCCGGGCTGAACGCCAACGGGCCCACGGGGGCATCATGCGCGGTCAGGGCGGTCCGTACCCTGCCCGTTGTCACGTCCCACAGTCGTACTTTCCTGTCGAAGCCGCCGCTGGCCAGGGTGTGGCCGTCCGGGCTGAACACCACTGATTGGGGGCCTTCGTCGTGTCCGGTCAGGGTGGTGCGTCGTTTGCCGGTCGCCACGTTCCACAGCCGGATCTTTCCGTCCCATCCTCCGCTGGCGAGGGTGCGGCCGTCGGGGCTGAACGCGACCGAATCCACGATGTCGGTGTCTCCGGTCATGGTGGCGCGTGGCCTGCCCGCCGCCACGTCCCACAACCGGATCTTGCCGCCTTCCTCACCGGCGGCCAGAGTGTGGCCGTCCGGGCTGAACGCCACCGACAGCACACTCCCAGTGTGTCCGGTCAGGGTGGTGCGTCGTTTGCCGGTCGCCGCGTCCCACAGCCGGATCTTCCCATCCTCCCCAGCGCTGGCGAGGGTGTGGCCGTCTGGACTGAACGTCACCGATCCCACGAAGCCGGTGTGCCCGGTCAGCCGGCGCTTGAGAGGAAGAGCCGCGGCGGTGAAAAGGCTGGCGGTGGCCTCCTTCGTGGGGCCGGTCCGGTACGCCTGGACCGCCAGGAGTGAGGCCAAGTCGGGGTTGGAGGCCAGGAGGCCGTCCGACTGGGCGGCCAGTTGACGGGAGAGCGCGATCTGTTGGGCGGTGAGCGCCTGGTGTCGTTGCTGCTCGCTGGTCCGGTATTGCTGCCAGGCGATCAGTCCGGCCGTGAGGGCGAGGACGAGCAGGATCGAGACGGAGGTGGCGAACTGGCGCAGGCGCCGGGTGGTGCGGGTAGCTGCTGCTTCTTCGCGGTGGCGGGTGGTGGAGCTGCTGGTGAGGAAGTCGCGTTCCAGGGGGGTGAGGTCGCTGTCGGTGTCAGCGGTGGGGAAGGCTTCTTCGGCGGTGGCGAGGCGGGTGCCCCGGTAGAGCGCGCCGGGGTCGCGGCCGAGGGTCTGCCAGGTGTGGGCGGTTTCGGTGAGCTGGCGGTGGACGCGCAGGCGGTCGCGGTCCTCGTCGATCCATTTCTGTAGCCGGGGCCAGGCGGCGATGAGGGCTTCGTGGGCGAGGTGCACCGTGCTGCCGTCGAGGATGACCAGCCGGGACTTCACCAGCCGCTCCAGCACCTCGGCGGCGGCGGGGGAGGTGTCGGCCTCCAGCTCTTCCCGGGGCGCGGGCCGCCGGGTGTCCTGTGCTCCTTCTCCCGGGGTGATCAGGCGCAGCAGGATCCGCCGGGCATGGGCGGCTTGCTGCGGAGTGAGATGGGTGTAGAGGTCTTCGGCTGTCTGGGCGATGGCGCCGTGGACGCCGCCGGCGGCTTCGTAGGCGGTCAGTGTCAGGGCGCGCCCTTTGCGACGCTGCCAAGTCGCCAGCAGGGCGTGGGACATCAGCGGCAGGGCACCGGGTTCGCCGTCGACTTCATCGACGATGACGGCGGTCAGGGTGCGTTCGACGATGAGGCCCGCGGCTTGGGCGGGTTTGACGATGGCCTCGCGCAGTTCATCGCGGCTCATGGGCGGGACCAGGAGGGTGGTCTCTCGCAGCGCGTCGGCGAGTGGACGGTGGCCGGCCAGGTGCCCGAAGAAGTCCGCCCGTACGGCGATCAGTACCCGTAGCCGACTGTCGGGGGCGGCGGCGGTCAGCAGGCGGTCGATGAACGCGGCGCGTTCCTCCGGGTCGGCGCAGAGAGTGTAGAGCTCCTCCATCTGGTCCACGACCAGCCACGTGTCCCCCTCCCCGCCCTCCTTCGGGACCAGCCGCCGGTCGTGTTCGCGCAGGGGGTGGCCGCCGGGGGTGATGACCCGCAGGGCCGCCGGACGTAAATCCGCATCGTCGGTCGCGCGCAGGCGGGGGATCAGTCCGGCTCGCAACAAGGAGGACTTGCCGCTGCCGGACGCGCCGACCACCGCCGTGATCCGGTGGTGGCCGGCCAGGCGCAGCAGGTCGTCGATGAGCCGGTCGCGGCCGAAGAACAAGGCCGCGTCTCCGGGTTCGAAGCGGGCCAGGCCCCGGTACGGAGGCTCGGCGTCCTCATCGGAGCGCGGCTCGGTGGCTTCCTCCGCAGCCGCCTGCCGCCACCGCTCTTCCCACTCCCCGAGGTCCCCGTCGCAGGCCCGTACGTAAGCCAGCACCACCGGCAGGCTCGGCAGCCGCTCCCCGGCGGCCGCCTGGGACAGCGTGCTCGCACCGTGGTCGGTGCGCGCGGCCATGGCCCGGTACGTAGGGCTGCCGGCCTCCGCCCGCAGCTTCCGCAACTCGAACGCCAACCGCTGCACCGGACCCGCGCTCGGATCCAGCGCACTCTCAGGACGCCCCGCCATCGGTCACTCCTCCCCCCGCCTCCCCCCGGACGCGGATCGACCGCCCGCCAAGCTACGCACGCCCCGTCGGGTCGGCAAGAGCTGTGAGCTGGGGCGCAGGCATTGATCAGACCGGCGGAACAGGGCTGCCATTCAATTCCGCGGCCGCTGAACTCGATGTCAGGCACCAACCGGGCCGACGCCACGAGGCGTTCGCCGGACCGGTGTTCACATATCCACCCATCCGGAAGGACGCATTCACCATGACCACACACAGGCGTACCGGGCTCGCCATCGCAGCCGTCATGTGCGGCGCGGCGGTCGCCGCCGGCCCGGCCGCGGAGGCCATCGCGGCTCCCGCGCCGACCTCGGCTTCGAGCGCGGTCATCCAGCAGTCGGTCTCGGCGCAGGGCTCCACGGACACGGCGAAGGGGGCGGCCACCGTGCAGGCGGCGGCCCACCGTCAGTGGCGGAGCTGGATCTCCGGCGACTACCTCAACCGGCACGGCAAGAAGTGGGTGTCCCAGCCCTACAAGTCGAAGGGCAAGTGGGCGGGCGCGTTCGTGCGGTGCTACAACAACCGCGCGCAGATGCGGGTGCGGATCTTGAACGTCGATGCCGGACGGTACATCGCGGACAAGAAGGAGCGCTGCAACCGCGACGCCAGCATCAAGGCCTGGACGAACAAGTTCCACCGCGGAGACAAGCTCAAGATCATCCTCCTGGGCAACCAGGGCTCCTACGTCTCGGCGTACTACAAGACCCGGTGAGCAGAGCGGCGCCGGGCGGGAATGCCGTACGCCCACCCGGCGCCGCCCACCTCCGCATCAGGGCCCACAGGGCGTGGGCCCGTGACTGGACACCATCTCTGACCTGCGCGGACATTCCTGGACTGTCCCGGACGCGCGGAATCGTTGCCGTGGCCGCCGGACACTCGGAGGCTGTTGTTCACCGCCTCGTGGCGGCAGCCCCGCGTCGGCATCCGTCGATGTCAGCGACGGCAGGCAAGCGGCTCAGGCCCCCGGACCTTTGAGACGTCCGGTACGTGTCCGTGCCGCAACTCCACTTCATCAGCGATCACAAGGAGCATCACCATGCACAGCACACTCGTGAAGTCGACGTTCCACGGCCGGTTTCAGCATCAGGAAGAGGAGGACGATTACTACCAGGGCCGCTGTTGCCGCCCATCGACTGCCTGCTGAAGTGTCAGCAGGCCACGGACAGGTCTCTACAGTCGCGGCAGCGGGAGGGTTCTGCCGCACGGAAGGCGCGTTCGCAGCCGTCGCAGGTCTGCCAGGGCAGGGGAGCGGCCGGGGGTGTGCGGGGCACGTGAGCGGGGGAGTCGGGGACGGGGAGGGGCGGTTCGTTGAGGCGGAAGGCCAGGATGCGGGCCGGGCGGCCACGTAAGCGGTCCGGGAGGCCGGTCGTGAGCGCGCCGGTGATCTGCCTCGGCCCCACGCCCGCCGCCAGCCACTGCGTGACGGCCGGGGCCAGCTCGGCCACCTCGCGCCTGGACAGGATCAGCCGTGGGTCGGCGATCCGCAGCGAGGTGAGGACGGCGACGGCCTGTTCGTCGGCCTCGCCGAGTGGCGGCGGGGGAGCGGGAGCGGGGGTGGGTTCCGGCGCTGGTGGGGCGGGCAGGTCCCGTTGCGGTACGTCGCGGAAGTACGTACGCGTACGAATCAGCCCGCCGGGCCCGCGCTGGCGGCGCCGCTCCAGATAACCGGCGGCCTCCAGCTCCCTGAGCGCCCGCGAGATCAGGATCTCGCCCTCCGTGAAGTGCTCGCACAGTGCGGCGATGCTCACGGGTGCGCCGTCCGGTAGCGAGAGGATGTAGGCCGCGACGCCGATCGTGACCGCGCTTCCGCGCCGTTGCGCGAGGGCGTTGGAGATCACCGTGAAGTTGGCGTCGAGTCGGGTACGGATGTGGATCACGCCGGAGGTCGAAGCTCCGGCGTCGGCGCGCGCATGCGCGTTAGACTGCGGCTCAGCCATCGGGAAGGTCATTTCTTCCTGATCGGTCAGGCCCTCGTTCGGGATTGCCGTCCCTGCGGGGGCCGTCGTCTGTCTGGGGTTGTTGCGGCGAACGTAACCGCCTGCATCCCGCACCCGCAAGCCGGTCACTCGTACGGGTGACGCGCGGGAAGGGAGGGTGGGTGGGGGGTTCTTTCCGCAGGTTCTTTAGGGGAGTTCGTGGCCCACCGGGCCCCCGCGTACGAGGTCCCGGCGGGGCAGGAACGCTGACTACGACCGGCTCCCGGTGGGCTCAGGGACGGTGGCCGGTCTTCAGTCTGGCTATGAAGACCGTCCAGGACGTCGCGGGGAAGAGCAGCGCCGGGCCTTGAGGGTTCTTGCTGTCACGGACTGGTACGACGCCAGGGATCCCGTCGGCCACCTCCACGCAGTCGCCACCTTCCTGATTGCTGTAGCTGCTTTTGCGCCAGGCGGCGTCGTTCAGATCGGGACGGGACACTCGCTCCACGGTGGTTGCCCTCCATCACGGATCGGATCATGTCGAGGGACATGAATGGGGGCAGAGAGACTGCCCGCAGCCGATCGTAGGTCACCGCAAAGTGACTGACTTCGCCTGGTTCTTCGATGAGTTGGCCGTAATGGGCGCCCTCGGTGTAGGCCACCTCCGAGCTGTCCGGCAACGTCAGAACGGTCATGGAACCGCCCATCACGTCGTGCTCGCCATGCTCGAACGGCAGCACCTGCACGGTGATGTGGCGCTGCTCCGCTGCCTCCAGCAACCGGGCCAACTGCTCCCGCATAACGGCCGCGCCGCCCACCGGGCGTCTCAGCACCGACTCGTCCAGGACGACCCACAAGTCGGGGCGGTCGGGGGACGTGAGCAGGTTCTGCCGACCGAGGCGGGCGGCGACCCGCTCCTTCAAGTGCTCCTCGCCCGTGAGCGACAGACCAACGCTGAGGACGGCCCTCGCGTAGTCCTCCGTCTGCAATAAGCCAGGCACTACATGCGCCGCGTACTGCCTGATCGACACTGCCCATTCCGAGTACCTCATGAACGCCCGCGACCAGTCCGGGAACGCCTCGCGGTACACGTACGGCCACATGTCGATCAGCAGATTGTCCGCCCCGAGGATCGTGTCGAGCACCTGCGTCAGCTCCAGCGTCGGTTTCGCTCCCGAGGCCCGCTCGATCTGGGTGATCCGACTGGCCACCACATGCGCCTTCGCGCCCAGCTCAGCCTGGGTCAGCCCGGCGGCGAGCCGGAGTCTGCGCACCTGCGAACCGAACAGCGCGGCCATGGAGGACTGGGGATCAATACCTTTGGCCAAAACATCACTTCCGTTCCTTACGGGATGAGAGGTAATGCCTTACGGCCTTTTGAGCGTAGGCCTGCCAGGCGACCATTGAGTACGGAACGTCACGATCCGCACACGCTGTGAATCGTACGAAAGCTCGATGGGCAGAAATGGACAACAACCGTGCTGAAGGCGAACACCCTCCCGGACGAAAGCGTGCAGCTCCCCTCGACACCGCGCGGGGCGCGGCTCGCCAGGAGGCTCGCCGTGCGGAGCATGGGGGAGTGGGGGTATCCGCCCGCCTCGGACACGTCCTGCACCGTGGCGCTGTTGGTGGCGGAACTTGCCTCCAATGCCGTGCGCCACGGGTGCGTGCCCGGGCGGGACTTCCGGCTCCGCATCACCGTCGAAGTGCCGACGCGCACCATTCGCATCGAGGTCTCGGACGCCCGTGAGGACCGGCTCCCGGTCAGGCCGCCGACTCCCTCAGCTGAGGAAGAGACGGGTCGAGGGCTGCTGCTCGTGGAGCAGCTGGCCACGCGCTGGGGCGTGACCCCTCGTAACCCGGTCGGGAAGACCGTCTGGGCGGAGGTGGCGGCCGGGGTGTCCGACTGACTGGTCCGCTTGGCTCAGCTCAACGGGCATAGGGGTCGTCCGGCCCCTGTTCGGTGGTGGCGTCCTGGTCGGCGCGGAAGGCGTCCAGCGAGATGTCGGGAGCGGTGCGGGACATGGCCGCGAACTCGCCGCGCGGGACGAACCGCCTGCGGTGCCGCAGTGGGGCCAGCTCGCCGATGCGGCGCCCGTCCCGCGTGAGGGTGAAGGCCTGACCTTCCTGGACGGCGTCCATGATCTCCTTGGGCCTGGTGCGCAGATCGCGTTGGGCGATGTCAGGCTTTCCGCTCATATCGTTCACGGTAGTCGTCGGTACCAGCCGGTGCCACAGGGTGCCAATGGCTTCGCGTCGGAACTACTCGCCCGCGTGGCCCGCCACCGCGGTGGCCGACAGCGCGGTGATGCTGTCGCCGGTGGCGACGTAGAGCCGCCCGAAACCGGCCGCGGCTTCGAAGGTCTCCGACGGCTTGTGCTTCCACCGTGACTTACCGTTCGTCGCGTTCACGGCCCAGATGAACGGCCACCGATAGTCGTCGTCCGGCTCGTAGTAGTAGCCCACGTCGCTGGCGATCCGCTGGCCGACCAGGACGTAGACGGTGGAGTCGGCGACCAGAAGGTTCACCAGGCCGACCTTGCCTTCGGGGATCACGGAAGAGCGCCACTTCTCTTCACCGGACCGGGGGTCGAGCGCGTGGAGCGTCAAGGTCGTCCGGCCGCCGGCGTCCGCGGTCTGCGTGGTGACGAAGACCTGCGAGCCGTTCGCGTTCGCCGCCGGGATGCCGAACCCCCCGTACCCCTTTGCGGGCTGCTTCTTGGTCCAGATGCGGACTCCGGTGGCGGGGTCGAAGGCGGTCAGACGGTCGGCCGCGTAGATGAGGGGGCCGTCCGACGCGCACAGGTTGGGGAGTTGGCTGACATCGCCCATGGCTTCAGGCAGAGGTGCCGTCCATCCCGGAGCGCCCTTCTTCCGGGCGTTGAGCACCTGGAGGCGGCCCTGCTGTCCGCTGCCGTAGGTGGAGAGCAGGTGAAACACCCGGTTTCCGGAGGGCGGCACGACCACGGTGGCGAATCCGGCGGACTTGGCGAACTCGCGCTCCCAGATCTTGCGGCGCGACGCGATGTCCACCGCCCAGACCATGTTGAAGTTTCCTCTTTCGATCGTGCTACCGGTGGCGTAGACGATCCCGTCCTGCCCACCGGACATCGAGCCGATGTAATACGGGTGCGGGGCAACGGGCGCCGACCACGTCCGCTTCCCTCTCGCGAGATCCACGGCGACGACTTGTGCGTCCACGTCGCTCGCGGCATCGACGGGGAGCGGGCCCCCGGCGCCGAGATAGAGCATGCCGTCACGGACCACACCGGCGCAGACTCCCCTGGCCCCGAGGACGTCCACGCCCAGCAGCGGCAGTCTCCAGCGCGTGTTTCCCGCAGTGTCGAAGCTCCAGACCGCTTCGGCGGACTCGTCCGAGTCCGGCCGAGCCCCGATCCACAGGACGCCGCCCTTGTGCGCGATGAGTGAGTCGATTCTCGGGACGCTGCTCCGCCACAGCGGACGCGCTTCCGCCACATCGCCGATCCTGGGCGTCGAGTCCGAGCCCGTGCCCCTGCCCTCGCCGCCGCCACTGCCGCCGCCGATGCTCTTCGCGGCGATCACCCCACCACCGATCAGGACGGCCGCTCCTCCGGCCAGGCCCAGGACCGCCCGGCGGCTCGGTCGCGTGGCCGTCGGTGACTGCGCGGCCGTCGGCGTCTGGATGGTCTGGACGGCCGGCTCGGTGTCGAGCGCCGCGAACGGCACCCTGCTGTCCACGACTTCGGTGACCTGACCGTCCGGAGCCAGCGTGGCCAGGACGTCCGCGATGGCCGGCCGATCGTCCGGCTCCTTGGCCAGACATGCCTGGACGGTGTCCCGGAGGGCCCCCGAGAGGTCGCCGAGCCGCGGCGGTTCGCTGATGATCCGGTGCACGATCGCGGGAATGGTCTCCGCGTCGAAGGGGCCGCGTCCCGTGGCAGCGAAGCCCAGGACGGCGCCGAGCGAGAACACATCGCTCGCGGGCCCGGCCTGGTCCGCGCGCACCTGTTCCGGCGACATGAAGGCGAACGTGCCGATGACCACGCCCAGGGACGTCAGCGCACTGGCGTCCACAGACCGGGCGATGCCGAAGTCGATGATGCGCGGCCCGTCGTCCGCCATGATGACGTTGCTGGGCTTCAGATCGCGGTGCACCAGCCCACACCCGTGGATCGCCGCCAGTCCTTCGGCGAGCCCGGCCCCCAGGGCGCGCAGGGCGTCCGGGGCGAGCGGGCCGTCCGTGGTGACGACCTCGTGCAGGGAGGGGCCGGGGATGTACGCCGTGGCCACCCATGGCGGTGTCGCGTCAAGGTCGGCATCAATGACCTGTGCGGTGTGGAAGCCGCCGACGCGCCGTGCGGCCTCGACCTCCCGGGCGAAGCGGCGGCGGAACTCCGGATTCCTGGCGTGCTCGGGGCGGATCACTTTGACCGCGACGAGGCGACCGCCGGGAGATCTGCCGAGGTAGACCTGCCCCATACCACCCGCGCCGAGCCGCCCCTCCAAGACGTAGGGGCCGATCCGTTTGGGGTCTGTCGGGAGCAAGTCGTCCATCAGCGTCCTTTCCGGCCCCGGGCGTCGTTCCCGGCCCCCATGCCCGCTGCCCCTGACCGGAGTTGTCCGGGAGACAGTCGAGCGCAGTTTGCCAGACGACATGCGGTGAAGGGCAACGGAGCGGCGGAACCACGTGCCTGGACGGGCGGTCGGCCTGCTGTGGCCGGCCGAGGAAACGCGTGTAGGCCCCCGGGCGGCCAACGCCGCGCCGGGAGCCAATCACTGCTGGTCGATGCCGCCTAGAAGCCCTTGCAGCGGGCCCCCGACTGCCAGGGCGCCTTGGCGCCGACGCAGACGTACACCACGACGCCCTTCGAGGAGGAGTCGCCCCACTGGAAGTGCTTGACGCCGCGCGACGGCCCGTCCGTGGCCAGCGGGCCCGACCACTGGCGCTTCCAGTGGCCGGTGTGCTTCTTGTCCCACCTCACGTACGCCCGGGCGGCCTTGCCGTCCCTGCTGCTGGTGTCCTGCACCCAGGAGGACGAGTAGTCGATGCGCGCGTTGTATCGGTTGTCCCAGCAGATGTGGGTGGCGGCGCGGGCCCCCGACACACTGCCGCGTGCGGAGCGGTGGTGCGGCCAGTTCCTGCCGCACTCCAGCCCCGCGGCCGCGGACGCGGTGGCGGACGCGGTGGCGCTCTTCTCTCCCGTGGCGGCCTTGGCGTCCGAGGACGCGGCGAAGGACGTGGTCGCCTGGGGGAGAATGAGGCTGCCCCCTAACACCGCTGTGCTTGCAGCGAGTATCAGCCTCTTGCTCTTGGACATATCACTCGATCCTTTGTCGCTTGTTGCTCCATGGGTCTTTGACCTGCGAGAGGTTGTTCTCCCGCAGGCGCTTGCGCGCTCTCGGCCCCCTGGTCGCGCGGGCCATGGGCGCGGCTACGGGTTCATTCTGTGGACCGGGGGCGGTGAAGTCGTTCGCCGAGAGCGCCCAGTACTTAGCTTTCTGCGCCAACTGCGCATACCGGCACGTCGCGACCGAAACACGGATGCGGCTGCCCTACGGAGACCCCTAGGCTGCGCCCGCAGGGAGGGCCAGGCGCCGTATCGACCATCAGTGGATCGGAGATGCACGGGGTATGACCAGTCAACTGTTCGCGATCTGCTTCAACGCGACCCGGCCGTCGGACCTGGCGCGCTTCTGGTCCGGGGTCCTGGGCTGGGAGGTGGCCGACGGTCCGGACGACGACGTCGCTGTCCTGTCCCCTGATACCGCCGGGTTCCGCATCCGTTTCCTGCCGAGCCAGGAGCCGAAGATCGGCCAGAACCAGGCGCACTTCGACCTGACGAGCACCTCCGCGGAGGATCAGCGGCAGACGGTGGCCAGGGCGCTGGAACTCGGCGGGAAACACATCGACGTGGGCCAGCTCCCGGAGGAGGGGCATGTGGTGCTCGCCGATCCGGACGGCAACGAGTTCTGCGTGATCGCGGCCGGCAACAAGTTCCTCGCCGACACTGGCTCCATCGGAGCGCTGGCCTGCGACGGTACGCAGGAGGTCGGTTACTTCTGGAGCGAGGCGCTGCGCTGGCCGCTGGTCTGGGACCAGGATCAGGAGACCGCGATCCAGTCGCCGAACGGCGGTACGAAGATCACGTGGGGTGGTCCTCCGGTGGCGCCGAAGACGGGCACGAACAGGCTGTACTTCGAGCTGGCGCTCCCCGCCGACGCCGACTGGGAGGCGGAGGTCGACCGCCTGATCTCGCTCGGCGCGACGCGCACCGACATCGGCGACGGCGAGGGCGAGGGCGTCCGAGTGCTGATGCTCGACCCCGACGGCAACGAGTTCTCCGTACAGAGGCCCCGGTAGCCGGTTCAGGGTCAGAGCGGGCCCAGCACATCTCGGGGTACGGCTGCCAGCTCAAGGGTTTCGAGCACAGTGAGCAGTTGCCGCTCCTCGTAGCGGAAGTGGTTCTCCATGATCGCGGCGATGCCTTCGAGGTGCTGGTCGAGCTCCTCGGGCGGCGCGGCCCGGTCGACCGCGGCACGGAGGCTGCCGAGCAGGTGGGCGATCATCGAATGATCCTGCTCGAGCGAGCGCAGCACCGGGCGCAGCTCCGGGTGCGCGGCTGCGATGGCCGGGAACAGGGTGCGGTCTTCGCCCTGGTGGTGGCCGTCGAGAGCCGTGCAGAAGCCGTGGCAATACAGCAGCAGTTCACGGGTGGCCGATTCGCCGGGGGTGCCGTCGGCGAGGGAGGCGCGGGTCACGGACAGCGCTTCGCGTAGTCGGCGGTGCACCTGACGGAGTTCTTGGCTCCAGGCAACGAGCCTGGTCGTCTCGCGCTCAGTCACGCGAGAGCGAAGGGTGCGACGAATACATCGTCGGCCTCCTTCGATCCGGCGCCTCCATGCCTGACACGGTCTGCCACCGGCACGCGACGCTTTCCGCACACTACCGCACCTGCTGGGTCAAGCAGTGTCTTTTCCCTGGTCACTGTCGTGTTAGTGGGATGTTAGTGGGGCGGCAGTGGTGCGGTAGTGGGCCCGGTCAGAGTTGTTGTCGTACCGAGCAGACGACGACACCAACTGCCCTTGGGGGACCCGAAATGCGCTCCGACACCACCGCCCGTATCGCCCGCCGCCGCTCCTTCCGCGTCGCCGCCGCGGTGCTGACCGCGGCCGCCGCGCTGACCCTGACGGCGTGCAACGGTGACGCGCAGTCCGCGGGTCCGGCTGACGCGGCTCCGGCCGGGTCCAGCAGCTCCTCGGGTTCCTCGGGTTCTTCGGGTTCTTCCGGTGGTGCGCAGGGTTCCGACGCGAAGGGCAAGGGTGGCGAGCAGGCGGCCGCCGAGGGTGGCGGCAGGGCGCATGCGGGTGTCGAGCGGTGCCGGACCGAGAACCTGGAGGCCGCGTTCGCCACGGGTGAGGACGCGCTCCCGGTGCCGGATGAGGACGGAGGCTCGACGACCGCCTCGATCGTGCTGATCAACAAGAGCACCAGCTCCTGCCGGATCGGCGGTTTCCCGGGTGTGGATCTGACCTCGATCAACGGTGGCGAGCGCTGGTCGCTGGCCCGGTCCTCGGAGAAGTGGAGCTCCTTTGAGCTGGAGGGCGGCCAGAGCACCTCGTTCGACCTCAACCTCGCCTTCACCAACGAGGAAGAGGGCTTCTACCAGCCGGCCTGGGTCGAGATCACCCCGCCCAACGAGACCAAGTCCCTCAAGATCGAGTGGCCCTGGGAGAACGACTCCCTCGTCGACCAGCGCGGCGCCACCCGCCCCGCCACCTTCGTCAACCCCATCGGCTGACCAACCCACAGCTGCCCCACGGAAGCCATCAAGGTCCGCAGCCCCGGTGCGTCACACCAGGGCAGCGGACTTTCCGTTTCAGCATCAGATAGGCACTGCCTATACGGGGCATCGATTTTTGGTCGTGGACCCTCCCGCGGACAGCCCGGTTCACTGTGGCTCACGTCAGCGCGGACCGATCGGGCTCGGCCTCGCGCGATCAGGGAGGCTGCAATGACGCATACCCCGGACAGCGAGCGAGTCGCGGCGAAACCGTGGTACCGGCAGTTGTACGTCCAGGTGCTGGTGGCCATTGTGATCGGCATCGTGCTGGGCTGGAGGTGGCCGGATCTGGCCACCTCCATGGAACCGATCGGCACGACGTTCATCACCGCGATGAAGATGCTGATCGGCCCGATCGTCTTCCTGACCATCATCGGTGGGATCGCCGGGGTCGCGGACCTGAAGAAGGTCGGGCTGACCGGCCTCAAGGCGTTGACGTACTTCCAGATCGGCACGATCGTCGCCCTGCTGACCGGGCTGGTGGCGATCAACGTCTTCCGCCTCGGCGACGGCGTGCACGCCGATCCGTCGACCCTGGACACCTCGGGCGACGCCGGTCAGTACATCGCGAAGGGCGAGCACCAGCACTGGTGGGAATTCCTCACCAATATCGTGCCGAGCAACGTCTTCGGCCCGTTCGTCGAGGGCGACATCCTTCAGGTGATCTTCCTGGCGGTGATCTTCGGCATCGCGCTCAAGGCCGTGGGGAAGGCGGGCGAGCCGTTCATCGCGGGCGCGGGCCGGCTGACCGAAGTCGTCTTCAAGGTGCTGTCGTTCGTCATGAAGGCCGCCCCGCTCGGGGCCTTCGGCGCGATGTCGTACGCCATCGGGAAGTACGGTCTGTCCACGCTGACCAGCCTCGGATCGTTGATCCTGCTCTTCTACGCCACGTCCGTCCTGTTCGTCGTGGTCGTGCTCGGCGGTGTGCTCGCCGCGTATGTGAAGCTCAACATCTTCCAGCTCTTCCGCTACTTCAAGGAGGAGTTCTTCCTGATCCTCGGCACCTCGACCGCCGAGCCCGCGCTGCCGGGGCTGATGCGCAAGCTCCAGCACATGGGGGTCGAGCGCTCCACGGTCGGGCTGGTCGTGCCGACCGGCTACAGCTTCAACCTCGACGGTGCGGCGATCTATCTCTCGCTCGCCACGCTCTACATCGCCCAGGCCACGGACACGGCCCTGTCCATCACCCAGCAACTCGGCCTGCTCGCGGTCATGCTGCTGACGTCCAAGGGCGCGGCCGGTGTGGCCGGCGGCGGTTTCATCGCCCTCACCGCCACGCTGTCGACGGTCGGGCACGTTCCGGCGGCGGGCATCATGCTCATCTTCGGCATCGACAAGTTCATGTCGGAGTGCCGGGCGCTGGTGAACTTCTTCGGCAACGCCGTCGCCACCCTCGTGGTCGCCAGGTGGGAGAACGGCGTGGACCTGGCGAGGGCGAGAGCGGTCCTCTCCGGCCGCGCGGCGGACCGGCAAACCATGACCCCCGTGCCCGTCCAAGCCGGCCACGGATCCGGCCACGGATCCGGCTACGTCTACGAAGGTACGGAAACCAGCAGCTAGAGGTGGACCGGGCGGCGGCTGCCCGGCGGATAGGTTGGCCCTCCGCAGCCGAAAACGACCGGGGAGGCACCATGGACGCCCGGCAGCTCGAGTACTTCCTGGCCATCGTCGAACACGGCGGCTTCAGCAAGGCCGCCGCCGCGCTGCACGTGGCACAGCCCTCGCTCTCCCAGGCCATGGCCAACCTGGAGGCCGACCTCGGAGTGGCCCTTTTTCACCGGGTCGGCAGGGGAGTGGTGCTCAGCGAGGCGGGCGCGGAGCTGCTGGAGCCCAGCCGGCGCGTCCTGCGTGACCTGGCCGCCGTACGGGACACCGCCGCCGCGCTCACCGGGCTGCACGGCGGCACCGTCGAGGTCGCCACCATGCCCTCGCCCGGCATCGAGCCGCTGACCACGCTCATCCAGCGCTTCGCCGAGCTGCATCCGTCCGTCACGGTGAGCACGCAGGCCGCCTTCACCCCGGACGAGGTCGTCTCGCTGGTCCGCAGCGGCGCCTGCGAACTGGGCCTGCTGGGCAGCGCCGCGCCCGCGCACCCGTCCGGGCTGGACGTGCTGCACGTCGAGGACCAGCCGTTCGTGGTCGTCGCGGCGCCCGGCGGGGCGATCGAGGACGGGGTCACGATCCGGCCCGAGGACCTCGCCGGGCAGAAGCTGATCGCGTCCCGTCCGGGCAGCCTGATGCGAAGCATCGTCGACGACATCACCGCGGGCGGCACCGGGACGGAGATCGTGGCGGTCGTCGACCACCGGACGTCCATCCTGCCGCTGGTCCTCACCGGGGTCGGCGCCGCCGTGCTGCCGTCCTCCTGGACCCGGCTGGCGCGCCGCTGCGGCGCCGTGGTCGCGCCCATCGAACCGACCGCCCACCTGCATGTGGCGATGGTCGGCCTCCCCGCCCACCTCACCCCCGCGGCCCACGCCTTTCTCGCCCTGACCAGGTCATTCGCCCAGCGGCGGGCGCGGAGCGGCGGACCCGAAGGCTGAGACGCAACGCTTGAGCGGAACCCATCGGCCGCACCTATGGGTCGCATCGGAAGCACATCTTGGACGCGCCGCGACCGCCCTGTGTTGACTCGAACCGACCGCACCCCAGCGAGCCGGAGGGCCGCCGCCATGACCGCACCTCGTACGTTCCGTATCGCCGCCATCCCCGCCGACGGCGTGGGCAAGGAGGTCGTCGCCGCCGGACGTGCCGTCCTGGACGCCCTGGCCGAGGACTCCGCCGAGGACTCCGCCGGGGCCTTCGCGTTCGAGTGGGAGGAGTTCCCCTGGGGCTGCGAGTACTACGAGCGCACCGGCAGGATGATGGACGAGGACGGTCTCGACCAGCTGAAGGACTTCGACGCCATCTACTTCGGCGCGGTCGGCTGGCCCAACGTCCCCGACCACATCAGCCTCTGGGGCCTGCGCCTGAAGATCTGCCAGAGCTTCGACCAGTGGGCCAACATCCGCCCCGTCCACTTCCTCCCCGGCGTCACCAGCCCGCTGCGCAAGGCCGACGACACCGAGCTCGACTGGGTCGTCGTCCGCGAGAACAGCGAGGGCGAGTACGCCGGCCTCGGCGGCCGCAACCTCTCCGGGCGCGGCCAGGGCGGCGAAGTCGCCGTCCAGACCGCCCTGTTCACCGAAGTCGGCTGCGAACGCATCATGCGCTTCGCCTTCGACCTCGCCCGCACGCGCACCCGGCGCAAGGTCTCCTCCGTCACCAAGAGCAACGCCCAGCAGTACGGCATGGTGCTGTGGGACGACGTCTTCAAGCGCGTCTCCGCCGACTACCCGGACGTGGAGACCGAGAGCGTCCTCGTCGACGCGATGTCCGCGAAGTTCGTCCTCCGCCCCGAGGACCTCTCCGTCGTCGTCGCGTCCAACCTCAACGCCGACATCCTCTCCGACCTCGGCAGCGCCCTCGCCGGCAGCCTCGGCCTCGCCGCCAGCGCCAACCTCAACCCGGAGCGCCGCTTCCCCAGCATGTTCGAGCCCGTCCACGGCTCCGCCCCCGACATCGCGGGCCAGGGCCTGGCCAACCCGATCGGCGCGGTCGGCAGCGCCGCCCTGATGCTCGACCACCTCGGCCTCCCCGCCCAGGCCGCCCGTCTCCACCGGGCCATCGAAACCACGACCGCCGCCGGCATCCTCACCCGCGACCTCGGCGGCACGGCCACCACCGACGACGTCACCAAGGCCCTCATCGACGGGCTGAACGCCTGACGGCGCCCTCAGGCGGGGCAGGCATCAGGGCGCAGGCCCCGCGGATGTGGTGACTGGCCCGGCAAACCCGTCCGGGTGGGTGAAGGGCCCGGCATCTTCGCCGTCCCGCTCGCCATCTGGCGCCGGTAGGCGCCGGGCGGCATGCCGACGAGCTCGGTGAAGCGGGTGCTGAAGGCGCCCAGCGACACGCAGCCGACCGCGAAGCAGACCTCGGTGACGCTGAGATCCCCGTGGCGCAGCAGCGCCGTCGCGCGCTCGATGCGCCGTGTCATCAGGTACGAGTAGGGCGACTCGCCGTAGGCGAGCCGGAACTGGCGGCTGAGGTGCCCGGCCGACATCTTCACGCCGCGGGCCAGCGCCTCGACGTCCAGCGGCTGCGCGTACTCCCGGTCGATCCGGTCGCGAACGCGACGCAGCAGCGCGAGGTCGCCCAGATGCTGCGCTGCGGCGCGTGCACGCCCCCATGAGGGGTGACACATGAGAGAACTCCTTTTCAGCGTGCCTGCGTAGGTGGGCGGCGGATGGCTCAGCGCAGTTCCTGGATGCGGACCATGTTGCCCGCGGGGTCGCGGAAGGCGCAGTCGCGGATGCCGTACGGCTGCTCGGTCGGCTCCTGGACGACCTCGGTGTCGCCGGCCTGGACGTTCTCGAAGGTTGCGTCGAGGTTTTTGGTGGCCAGGAGGATCCAGCCGTAGGTGCCCTTGGCCATCATCTCGGAGATGGTGCGGCGCTCGTCCTCGGTGGTGCCGGGATCGGTGGCCGGGGGCGCCAGGAGGATGGCGGTGCCGGGCTGGCCGGCGGGGCCGACGGTGATCCAGCGCATCGTGCCCTGCCCGACGTCATTGCGGACCTCGAAGCCGAGGATGTCGCGGTAGAAGGCCACGGACGCGTTCGGATCGACATGCGGAAGAACGCTCGTGTGAATGGTGATGTCCATGCCCATCACGCTAGGTGCGGCTCTGTGACCAGCGCTTCTCGATTCCTGATCGATCCGCACCCCCGCTGACTCACGCGCCGCCTGACGCCGCGTCCGCTCTGCGCGCCCCGGCCGCACCATGCTCACCACGGTGGACCGGCTGCTCAAGTGCCGTCTTTGATGTCAGATTTGGGTGTCAGGCCGGCCGGGGCGCGATGCTATCCGCGCCGTAGTCATAGCCATCCTGCTTGAAGCCGGGGGCTTCCCACGTCAGATCCACCTGCTGTCCGGGCGACAGCGCGCGAAACGTGCCCGGGCCGCGGTCGGCGGGCGCCGGGAACGGGCGTACTGCTGGTTACACAACGATGACATTGGGGCGTACAACGGGGGACCTGCTTCCCGTGTCGGACTGTGTGGGGGCGCGGCGCGCGGCGCGTGCCGTGTTGAACTCGACCACGCTGAAAGGCAGTTGTATGTCCCGAGCAGGACGCAGGATCCGTACCGCACGGCTGGGCTCGCCCCTGGCCGCCGCGGTGCTGCTCGCCGGAGGGCTCAGCGCCTGGGCCCTCACCGGAGCCCCGGCCCAGGCCGCCCCCGCGTCGGTGGACGTCCAGGACGACTTCAACGGCGACGGCTACGCCGACCTCGTCATCGGGGCGCCGACCGCCACGGTGTCCGGCAAGGCGAAGGCCGGCTATGTGGCCATCACGTACGGCTCGGCGAACGGACTGTCCACCGCCAACAAGAAGATCGTGAGCCGGTCGACCAGCGGGATCCCCGGCTCCGCGACCGCGGGCGAGCGCTTCGGGCTGACCTTCACCAAGGGCGACCTGGACGGCGACGGCTACAGCGACCTCGTGATCGCGGGCGGCCCCGGGGGCTCCGTCGTGCTGTGGGGCTCCGCCTCCGGGCTCACCGGCGGCACAAAGCTCGCCGGGTACGGGCAGGCCCCGCAGGCCGGTGACTTCGACGGGGACGGGAAGACCGACCTCGCGCTGTTCGCCCACAGCACCGTCGCGGGCGACGACCCGCCGAGCGCCAAGGCCGCCCTGTGGAAGGGCCCGATCTCACGGTCCGGCACGCCCGCCGCCGTGCTCAACATCCTCGACAAGTCCGAGTGGTGGGGCTACGACGAGGACGACGCCTCCTGCGCCACGGGTGGCGGCTGCGAGGAGGACGGCGACTCGATCAGCGGGCCCATCGTCAACGGGCACGTCGGCGACGTCAACGGCGACGGCAAGGACGACATCGTCCAGTGGATCTACACCGGTGACGGAACCTGGGGCAACCGGCTGCTGAACGGCGGCGCGTCGGGCTTCACCAAGTCCTGGGTCCCCGGCGAAGGCGCGGGCAGCGGCGTCGCGGGCACCGGCGTGGGCGACGTGAACGGTGACGGCTTCGACGACGTGGTGGTCGGCGTCGACGGCTGGAGCAGCAAGGTCCGCGTCGCCTACGGCTCGGCCTCCGGCCTGTCCGAGGCGAACACGAAGTCCTTCGACCAGGACCTGCCCGGCTTCTACGGCGCGGAGGAGGAGGGCGACGGCCTCGGCACGGCGGTCTCCGTGGGCGACGTGAACGGCGACGGCTACGCCGACATCGCCCTCGGCATCCCCGGCGAGGACTTCAGCGGCCTCACCGACGCCGGTTCCTTCGCCCTGGTGCCCGGCAGCGCCTCCGGCTTCATCGGCACCGGCAGCCAGGTCTTCCACCAGAACACCCCCGGGGTGCCCGGAGTCGCCGAGACGGGCGACGAGTTCGGCGCCACCACCGCGCTCCTCGACATCAACGGCGACGGCCACCGCGACATCGCCGTCGCCTCCACCGCCGAGAACGGCGACAACGGCGCTGTCTGGGTACTGCGCGGCACGCCGACCGGTCTGACCACGACGTCCGCCCTCGCCTTCGGCCCCGGCGACCTGTCCGCGCCCGCCACGAAGGCGCTGTTCGGGTACAGCCTGCGCTGACCGGCCGGGCGGAGTGACGGTACGGGCCCCGCACGGCCGGCCTCGCTCGCGTGGCCCCTGGCTGCCGGCCAGGGGCCACGGCGCAGGCTCCGCGCGTCTGCCTGCGTTCGCCATGCTCAGCGGTCGAGCGCAGGGGAACGGTTCGCTGTCCGTCAGCGTCGTCCCTCTCCGGGGCACGGTGGCTGTGCCCCGGAGAGGGGAGACCGGGTGCATACGGGCGGCTTCGCCAAGTGGACAAGGCGGTTCGAGGACGCGCGCGAGCGCAGGCGCGCCCAGGGTGACCCGGACTGGGAGCAAGGCGCGACGCTGCATCCGGCGGTGTCGGCCAGCATCCAGCGCTTCCAGGTCGGCGAGGCCGGTGACGGCGCCAACCTCGTCGGCAAAGCGGATGAGGCCGGCGACGGCGACTACGCACAGGCAGTCCGGCTCTTTGTCGCCGAGGAGCAGAACCACGCCCGTCTCCTCGCTCGGCTGTTGGCCGCAGGTGGTGCACCGACGTTGACCGGCCACTGGAGCGACAAGGTCTTCGCCCGGCTGCGGCGTCTCATGGGCCTGCGCATGGAACTGCTGGTGCTGATGATCGCTGAAGTGGTGGCACTGCGTTACTACCGGGCTCTGCGCGATGGCACCGACGACTCGCTCACTTCGGATGTGGCGGCGCGGATCCTGTCCGACGAGCAGCGCCACGTCCCGTTCCACTGCGAGCGACTGCACACCTCCCTGGCGGAGCTGCCCCGCGCGATGCGCCGCCCGGTGATGGCCCTATGGCAGCTTCTTCTGCTCGCGGTCTCCCTCGTCGTCGCCGCCGACCACGGTCGGGCGCTGCGACGACTCGACATCGGACGCCTGCGATTCGTGGCTGATGTCGCGGCCTCGTCCGGCGCGGTCGTCTCCGCGGTGCTGTCGCCCCGCCCAGACGCATGGACGAGCGCGGGCTGACAACAGACAGCCCACCGCTTCCCGCCCATCACCGCTCGTTCGGGTGCGCACCTCGTGCGGGTCCCAGCCCGGGTGTCCAGGCTTGACCTTGGGATGTGTCTCCTCGTGAAGGTGAAGGAACATGCCGACGTACATCGCCTTGCTGAGCTGGACTGATCAAGGGGCCCAAAACTACAAGGACACCGCGAAGCGTGCCGAGACCTTCGGCTCAGCGCTACAACAGCTCGGGGCCAAGCTCCTCAGCATCTACTGGACCATCGGTCCATACGACGTTGTGGCCGTCGTCGAGGCGCCTGACGACGAAACCGCCACGGCAGCACTCATGCAACTGGGTGGGGTGGGCAGTGTCCGTTCCACGACTCTGCGGGCCTTCGGCCGGGAGGAGGTGGAGCGCATCATCGCCAAGGCGGCCGGCTGACGATCACCACACGGGCTGACCCTGCGGCCTCGGCGCCGATCTGCCCACCGCTCCCCTGGGCAGAGGACAGAGGGCAGATCGGCTTGGGCTTCAGCGACCAGAACGGCGTGCTGAAGGTGCCCGCAGACGGCTATGCGTCAAGTGCCGGCGTCAGGCCGAGCTGGTGCCCTTGAAGCCGTAGTGGCGGACGTCCTTGCCGTCCTCGTCCCAGTTGAGCCTCAGCGCACCGTCGGCGTACCCGCTCTTGCTGCCCACGTACTTCTTGATCGCGGACGAGGTCCACGAGCCGTTGCCGCTGCCGTCCATGGCCGCCATCTTGGCCCGGATGTCGAAGTCTTTCCTGGCCAGGACGGTGTCCGGGCCGGCGTCGGCGCGCTTGAGATACAACCGGAAGTGGGCGCTGTCGAAGGTTTCCTTCAGGTCGGATCCGGAGTACCACGGGGCCGCGTCCCAGGTCACCTTGGCCTTGGCATAGACGTAACCACCGGACCGGGCCACGCAGTTCTTGACGGTGAAGTCCCAGTTATCCGCCCACGGACCGGAGTACCCCGCGTCATCGATGGTGCGGGAGCTGGTCTTGCACTTCCAGCTCAGCGCGGACGCCGGGGAGGCGGCCAGCACCGATGCGCCGACGACGGTAGCGCCGACCAGCGCAGCCGACATGACCTTCCTGTGCACGGACGACCTCTGCGCAGGTGATACTCGATGCAGACTCAGTTTCATGGGTCCCCCTTGGGTTGTTGTTGGGTTTTACTTTGCCAAAGCAGTGGTCGATCACCTTACAGTGCCTTCTCGGTCGCACCTTCCGACATCAAGTAGGGGCGGCAACCCCGCACTTGGCCTCATGCCAGGAACGCGAGGCCGCCAGTTGGTGGCATGCACCTGTCGATCATCTGGACTCTGAGCGGACTTAAGTGGCACGGAGCCAGACAAAGCGAAGGGCCAGCCGGCGAGGAAACCCCTCCTGAGGTGGCCCTTTGTTCTGTGCCCCGGCAGGATTCGAACCTGCGATACCCGCTTTAGGAGTGGGATCGAATCCTGGCCGGGTGGTGCCGGAGGCTGCTGCCTGGAGCTGTTCCACTTGGTCAGCGCCACGCGGCTTCGTGCCCAATCCCGCTCGTGACACATCATGCCGGGCTGTCCGCTCACGCACCGCTCACGCGTCGGGGGTGCTTCTCGCCTCTGGTGGAGCGGGCGCTGGTGCATGCGAGCCCAGCAAGATCTACAAGGAGCTGCTAGCCGCGATGACGCAACTGTTGGACTACCGGCACCACGGCTAGACAGAGCAGCGCGGTTCCTCCGAACGCTGTGCCTGCCGAGAGCAGGGCACCGGAAGCAGGGGTGCCGTCGACGACCTTGAGGAATCCGACGCATGCCGCGACGAGGGCGGAGAGCAGCACCATGACCAGCAGCCAGGGAATCCAGGCACTGTTCGCGGGTTCGGAGGCCGACGTGGGAGGGGTTGTCGGAGCGGACGGTTGGTGCCGGGTGTTCACAGCGGTGCTTCCTTCTCGAATTGGTGGCGGGGGAAGGTGTCAGGGGCGGGTTCGGCAGACGGGTCCAGTAGCGCACCGGCCAGGGCGATGCGGGTGCGCCGTACTGAGGCGGCGACGGCCAGATGCGCGCGGTCCAGCTCGTCAAGGCCGTTCAGCGCGGCCACGATCTCCTGCTGCTCGGCCAGGTCCGGCAGCGGAATCCGCAGTGACCCGAGGGATTCGGACCGGAGCGACGGGGCCGCAGTGGCCGCGGCCCGGTCCCGCATCCAGGCGACGGACTCGTCCAGGCACAGGTAGTAGAGCAGGTACTCCGGCATTACCCGGTCCTCATGCCCCTCGGACACACGGAGCCGGATGATATTGGGGCTCATCAGCCAGCCGGCCTGATGCTGCTGCACCAGCGCCGGCGGAGCGATCGCACCAGAGCGGACACACAGGATGTCCTTGTCCCGCAGTTCAAAGTTCCTCAACCGACGGGCCGTCTCCTCTGCCACCCGTTCGTCCGCCTCGTCGCTGATGCGCCGGTCCTTCAGATGCCGTGGGAACACCACGGGAACCAGGCCGTTGGCGCTGCGCTGCTTCTTGCCGAGCTTGGAATAGGACGGTCCGGCCTGGATCTCGCACAGTGAGTCGAGGCTGGCCATGGAGGCCGGCTGGTTCCTCCGGAGCAGCAGTCCATGGTCCCCGACGAACGGCAGTCGGGCGGCGGCGCCCTGTATATCTCGTAGGTGCTGCTCGGCGTCGCTCAGCCGCTCCCAGGCGGACACGACCTCGTGCTCGAAGTCCTCCCTTCCGTCGCTCCGGTGTTCGACATGGTCAAGAGGGTTGAGCGAGTAGTCGCTGCGCCGCAGTGCTTCCCGGGATACCCGGGCGGCGGGCACATGTGGCTCTGCGGTCGTCATCCCGAAGGGAGGTGCGATCCCTCCCGTGTTTCTGTGGGCGCGGTAGGCGTCGAGGAGAGATTCGGCGTCCAGGGCATCGAGGACCCGGCGCGAGCCGTTCTTCATTCCCATGTGCCGTGCGTCGAGGAACAGTGTGCTGTCGCACGGGTTGTTGGGGTGGCGCAGCATCCACACGGAGACTGGTACGGCGGTGCCGGTGAACAACTGGGCTGGCAGGGCGATGACACAGTCGACGACTCCGCTCTCCACCAGATTCCGCCGGATGGTCCGTTCGGCCTTGTGACCGGAGTTGCCTGCCTTGTTGGGCATGATGATCCCGGCTCGGCCCCGCTCGCGCAGCTTCGCCAGGCAGTGCTGGACCCAAGCAAGGTTGTCGTTGTCGAGGGGTGGAGCCCCGTACTCCCACTGTCCCTCGCGGCGTTCTCCGCGGCCTGGGTCACTCATGTTGAACGGTGGGTTGGTGAGCACGATGTCGAACGACTCCAGCGGGGCCCGCTCCGGGCCGTCGTGCCAGGGGACTGTGCGCTTGAGGTCAAGAGTCGGGGAGACGCCATGAAGAAGGAGATTCATGGTCGCCAGACGCCAGGTGTCGGCACGCCGGGTCTCGCCGTACGTCCGCAGCGTCTCCTTGCGCGGCAGACCGTCCTTGTCCAAGGCACAGGAGGCCATCGCCTCGATGAGGAACCCGCCATCGCGGGCGTAGGGGTCGTAGACGGACTCCGGTTCCCCGGGACCGAACTCCGAGCAGGCCAGCCGCGTCATCAGCCGGACCACGGCGCGAGGAGTGAAGAACTCGCCGCTGCCAAGCGCGGCCCTTTGCTCGTACTCGTCGAGGATCAGCCCGAACACGTCCTCGGCGAGGCGGCTCATCGCGTCCACGACATTGCGAAGGTCACGGGCGGTCCGTGGCTCCAGGCGCCCCAACGCCTCCTGCATGCTTGAATGGACGCCGAGGCCACGCATGTCCTCGTCGGCCGCGCGTCCGATGTCCCGGAGCAACTGGGCGGCCTCGTCGAGACTGCTGAGGGCACGGGCGCGGGCGGCCAATGTGTCGAAGCGGTCCGCGGCGGCGCCGCGGAGATAGTGGAGACAGAGCAGCAGGTTCAGATAGTCGAGCACGCTGGCCGCCCCCCGTACCCGATCGACGAGACTGCCCATCAGATCGGTTACGAGTTGCCGGCTCTCGGGGCGGGGTTCATCGACAGTGCCGGTCGGGATGCGGTACGACGGCCCGGTGCCGAGATGGCACCTCGCCGCGTCAGCCGGGGGCTTCCCGGCTCCTTCCCATTTCCGGGTCCGGTCCCCGTAGGTGGTGCCGACGGGCTCTCCTGCGACGAGCCGTCCGGGCGGCACCGGCCGCCGGTCCAGCCAGTCCATGATTTCCGACCGTCGGAAGTAGTCCTGCCCGTTGGAGCGCCGCGGCGAGGGGAAGTCGGTCTCCTGTCTTTCCCAGGCCGTCACGGTCGGTCGGCTTACGCCTGCGAGCGTGGCGATCTGTGCTCGTCCGAGCAGCGGATCCTCACCGGTCGGCAGATACGACATGAGCGCGGGGCCCCCTTCAATTGCGCCATGAGCAATGGTCGATGGAGAGTGAGCCTAGAAGCGCACGACTCTGCTGAACAACTGCGCACCTGAAGTGCGCAGCCTCTCCCATAGGCAAGGACTAGAGGTGTTCGTGTGTCGTCGGCCCCTGTTACGCCGGTCTGGCCGCCATCCCTGATGGCTCTATTGCCACGTGCCGCTTGAAGAGGGTGTTGGGATCAGCTCTCCTTCAAGGCGGCAGTGGTCACTGGAGGGCCGGCTCGGCTCAATGGCGCCGCGTGCAGAGGTCTGCACTTGAGATCCGCATCCCACCTCCGGGAAGTGAGCAGGTCCGACCTGCGTCTGTGCCACTGTTGAACTTGTCCATGACCGGTTGGCGCGAGGGGATGGCGTGCGGCTGTCGCGGGGTGGTGGGGCGGGAGGCGGTCTGTTTGCTCGCCCGCACGCGTGGGGCCTCCGCCGCTCCTCTCGCTGGACGAACTGCCCTTCAGCCGCCCTGTCGACCCCCGGTGGTGTGTCACGCAGGACAAAGGAGGCGCACTGTCAGTCCTCGGTATCGGGCCAGCCGGAGTAGACCGATTCGGAGCCCGGTGCCTCCTTAGCCCCCATCAGTGCGGAGCTGACATCCAGCGCACATGGGTCGTTCGGGTGGAGCCTTAGATAGTCGGTCGCGTACTGATTCACAACAGGCTGCAAGTCTCCCAGGTACGGGGACCGCAGCAGACTGACGAGAAGGACGTGCGAAGCCGGGTCCTTGATTCGTGGCGCTACCCACTTCACCGCCGGTGGAAGGATTTCGACCGCTGTGCTGGCAATGGCGGCGTTAACAATCAATCGATGGAGATCGAAGCAGGCCAGGGCGTCGTAGGCGGCCTTGGCCTCCGCTTCGGGCGTGGTGGCGCGCTGGTGGATCTGCTCGCGGAGGCGGCACAGATCCGGGGCGGGTTGGTCGGTGATGCGGGCGAGGTCGCCGAGGCAGGCGGCCGGGCGGATCAGGCAGGGCAGTCCTAGTAGCAGGGCTTCGGCCGCGCAGCGGCTCCAGCCCTCCCGCATCTTCGGGGTGAAGACGCCGACGTCGCAGGCGCGCAGGAGGCGGAGGTAGGCGGGGCGGGGCAGGCCGTGGTGGGTGCTGGTGGAGGGTGTAGACGACGGCCAGTACCTTCTCGCGCTCCACCAGCGTCAGCCACTGGCGGGACTCGTCCGTCGCGGACTGTGCGATGGCGCTCAACGCCGACATGGCCCCCCGTTGTTTCTCTCGTGCGGGTTTCCCCGGGCTCGGACATTCACAGATCTCTCGTCTGATCCGATGCCCGGCCCGGCGGACAAATGCCTTGCCGGGCCCTTGCGGAAACCTCCTAAGCGCGGTGACCGGTCCTCAGGTGACAGAGGCGGAGGCATGGAGCACGTCGGGGATACGGCCCCGGCCGATTGCCATTTGAGGAGCCTTCTGCAGCTCATGCGAGACACCATGCAGAGCGCCGGTAAGCGGGGAGCGAGCCCACGGCTTGCGGCCCTGGGCGAAGACGTGATCCCCGGGTGTTCGCGCCCCCACGGCTTGCAACGGCCGAGCCTCATGAGCACGAAGATGACCGGCTCGATCGAGCAAGGGGGCGCTGATCCGATGGACGTAGTGCCGCGTCGGCGTGATGTCAGTCGCCGAGGATCGCCTGCCTGGCCGCTCTCGCCCAGATAGCTTGCTGCTGCACGGTGAATCCCATGCGGTTCCAATGGAAGAGGATGTGCCTGGCCAGGATGGCGCGTGTGCCGAGGCTGAGCCGCCCTGTGCGGCCAGCGTCTGCGATGGCCTGTCCGGAGTGTTGCAGTCCAGTGATCCACTTGGCGAGGGTCGTGAGCGGGCCATCGGCCGCGAGCGCGGGTTCGGGGTCGGTTGTCAGGAGCTTCTGAAGCTTGCCCGTCATCGCGGTGACCCCCTTCATGGGAACTCCGTCGGGCAGTGGCCTCTTCGCTTCAACGCGTGCCCACACGTCGCCCTGTTCGCTCCACTCCTGCCCGGCTGCGCGTAGGAACGCGCTGATGACGAGGAACGAGGTCGCCTTGGCGTCGAGGAGTTCGTTGGAGTCCACTTTCGGGTCATGTACGTAGTCGAGAACGCCGACGCTGTCTGTGTGGAACAAGCCGTGGGCCATCCTCATGCCGTCCGGGCCGCCGAATGCGGCCGTCTCCGGCTCGTGCAGGCTCGGCCACCAGCGCTTGACCAGCCCCATGGCGACCGTGCGGTCGAGGGCGTCGGTCAGGTGCTGCGCCACGTCCTCGGCGGTCGACTTCGGTCCGGGAGTGACTCGGAGGCGCCAGCAGGGGTGCTTGCGGAGGAACCACCATGCCGTGACTGTTCCGGTGTCTGTCGCCGTCCGCAGGGTTGGCAGCACGTAGGTGATGAAGGCGTGCTCGGCGGTCGTGTAGTCGGCGAACTCGATGCACACCTGGTGCCAGCCGGTGGGGTTGGGCTGAGTGTCGAGTGCGGCGCGGCCGGCGGCGCGGTATAGCTCGACGGCTTCGGCGAGACGTCCCGGTGACCAGCGGACTTGGGTGGCGGCGTCCGCGACGGGGGCTCCGGCAAGGACGGCCAGGATGGCTGTCTCGGTCGTACTGGTGTTGTGCGGATCCACCGTTATGCCTCTCCACGGGATGAGGAAAGTGGTCAGATGAGGAGCAGGCAGGCGTCCCAGTCGCTGGCGGGGGTCGTGTCTGGCTCGGCGCTTTGGAAGGCGAGGGCCGCTCCGGCCGTGCCTTCGAGGAGCCCCGTTTCCGCCGGGGGGCCAAGGCTGAGGAAGCGTTCGCTGAGCTGCGGCAGGCGGTCGGTGATCAGGTCTGGATTCTCCGCGTCCTGGGCAACGCGTTGAACGACGCGCATCAGGCCGGCGACGCCGTGGCACAGGCCGCGGTTGGTGAGCTGGTCGAGCTGGTGGGGGTCGGCGAGACAGTAGAGCAGGGCACGCTCGGCCATGCGCTTGCGGTGGACATCGCCCTGCGCGGTGGCGGCGAGCTGCTGGGCGCGGACCAGGCCGGGAGTGCCGTAGCACCAGGATGGCGCCGTCGGTTTGGTGGGCGCTGTGGTGGTTCTGGTGATCCAGCGCGGCCAGTGGGTTCCTCGGTGGTCGCTCTGGCGTATCCGGTCGAGCCAGCGGCAGATGCGGGCCATCGCGTCATCGTGACCGTTGACGGTGATGCCGTGTCGTTTGGCGAGGGCGAGGAGTGCCAGTGGACCGGTGATGCCGTGGGCGAGACCTGCGTTGGCGTGGCCGCCGGGGGTAGGTTCGCCGAGGCGAACGGGGGCGTGCCATACCCACCAGCCGGGCAGCGTTTCCCCGCCCCGGCTGGGGATCGGTTCGGTGAGGCGCACCAGGTACTCCAGGACTCCCTTCATCTCGTCGCTGGCGGGGGCGCGGCGAAGGAGGAGGGCGCCCAGCCCGGTCAGGCCGCGCAGGAGGTCGTACTCGGCGAAGCTGGTCTGCGTTCCTTGGTCGATGCGCGCGTGTGCGGCGTCGAGGCGGCGGCGGGTGTGCGCGGCCACGAGCTCGTCAAGGGTGTGCAGCGCGCTGGCATATCGGTTGTTGTCAGCGGCGGCCAGGTGCAGGGCGTACGCCATCGCGGGGGCGCCGAGGAACAGGTTCGCGTCGTTGTTGTCGATCAGCGGGCCGGTGGCGGCGAGCTGGCGATGTACGGACTGCCACGAGCCGATACCGCGGTGGGCTCGCTCGATGTGGAGCAGGGCGATGCCGAGAGGGCCATGAGCCAGGGACTGCCGGGTGGCGGTTTCCTTGTCGACGATGGGCGGAGCGGTCGTCACCGGAGGGCTCCTTTGGTTCGTGCGGTCCAGGAGATGGCGGCGGCGCGTGCCAGACGACGGCAGGTGGCTTCACCATCGGGGTCTATACCGGCCGCCCGGTTGTGGTGCATGTGCAGCAGGAAGGGCAGGACGGTGGTCGGGTCGCCACCGTCGTCTGCGAGGGCAGCGCGGTACGTCTCCAAGGCGCCGCGGCGGTGGGCCCAGGTTGTTGCGACGCCTTCACCTCCGGGCAGGGCGCGCAGGGCGGCGAGATCGGTGTCGGGCGCGCTCATGCCCGTGGTCTGGGCCTGAAGATCTCGTGCGGGTGCTTCCCCCTCCGTCTTCAGCAGGTTCTCGACCAGCCAGCGGCGGCCAGTCGCCGGGTTGCCGGTGAGGACGGTGGCGATGTCCGCGAAGCTGGCCGCGGTGACGGCCGGACGTAGCTCGGCCGGGAGGCTGAGCATCATCTGGGCAGTGGCTGCATTGGAGTCCGCGGCGAAGTAGTGTTCGGCAGCGTCGAGGGCACGTCCGGTGCCGTAGCGGCCGGTCTCGGGCTCGTCGGTGTCCCACTGGATGTGGCTGATCAGCCCGTCATTCCGGAGAGCTGCTGCCCAGGTCCCGACGCGCTGTGCGGCATCGCCGAATGCGTGCGGGCCGGGCAGTCGGAGCCGTAAGCGCAGATGGGCGCCGGAGTCGTTGTAGCGCGTGAACCACCACAGTGGTGACTCGTCTCCCCACTCCTGGAAAAGGGCGGGCAGGTGCGTGGCCAGGATCTCTGGGGCGCGGTCGGCGTGAGAGTAGACCTTCAGGAACGTCCACCGGCTGGTGCCGGGGATGCGTCCGGAGTTGCGGCTGACAACTGCTTTCGTGCTCGCCGTGGACGGTGAGGGTGGCAGGGTTGAGGCGAAGGGCATGGTGATCTCGTGGGCGTGGCCCAGCCAGCCGAGCGCGTCCTCGTCGGGCGCTTCGTGCATGGTCACCGCGTCCGTGTGCACCAACTCTGCTCGCAGCAGTTGCAGATGAGTGGGGTTGTGCAGGTCGAGGCGCAGGCGCTGGTCATCGGAGCCGAGGTAAACGGTTCGGGTCACGCCGTAGCGGCAGCGCCAGTCCGTGAAGCGGTGCATCCAGCCGGGCTCGCTCTCGCTGCCGATGTCGCGCTGCCTCAGTCGCCAGCAGGCAGGGGAGAGGATCGTGCGGCCGATGCGGACCTCAGGGAGGAACGGCAGTCGGGTGGCCGCACCCCATGCGAACGGGGTGAGGGCGGCGACGTGCGAGCGGTGTACTCCGGTCAGGAAGCGGACCAGAGGATGGGTGGCGTTGGTGAGTTCCACGGCGTTCATCACCGTCGGCTCGATGTGCTGGCCGGTGGACAGCGACATCAGGTAGAAGCGTTGGGTGTCCGCGCTGACGGCGAGATCGTCCAGGTCGAGCGTGGCGGTCGGGTTGTGCTCGCCCAGGGAGAGCAGGTGTGGGGCGATGGCGGGTGCGCGGCTGACGTTCTGGGTGCGGAGCCGTAGCGGCGGGCTGGAGATTTGAGCGATGGACGCGTCGGTGTCGAGGGTGGGCATGGCGGCGTAGGCGGCACGCATGCGGTCCCGGTCAGGCTGCTTCAGCATGGCCAGGAATCGGCCCGTTGTCCTGCCCGCGCCCAGTGACAGGCCCGCGAGGTTCAATGCGAACCGGCCGCTTTGCAAGGCGTCCAGAGAGTCTGCCAACACCGTGAAGCACATTTCGATGTGAGCGGGAACCTGGGCGACGTCGCCAACGGTGAGGGCAGCGCAGTCTTCCTCCGTGAGCACGATCTCGTGCACACGGTTCACCGCGGCTTCCTGGGCGAGCGCGAGGAGGCATTCGTCGCGGCGGGTCGTGGCCACGACAGGACGTTTCAGGACCGAGCCCCGGTAACCGGCCGGGAAGCCGAGCCCGACGTCAGGATCGACGAGATCGCAGACCGGGACGAGCGCGCCCATGCTGTACCGCTCCAGGAAGCGGGCGTGGTAGTCCTGCCAGGCCGGATACCCGGCAGGGTACGGCGAGATGCGGGCGATGACTGCAAGAGCGCGCTCTGCCTCCTCGGCGACAACGGACGGCAGAGTGACGTCGCAGTCGGGCCGCAGGTTCGCCACGAGGGGGCGGTCAGGGGTGCTGCTCAGGGCCGTCATCCGTCGGGTCGCCTCGGTGCGGACGGTCCGTTGCCCGACGGGTGTGGCGGTGTCGTGCCGGGTGAGGAGCTGGTGGACTTCTCGGAGAGCGGCTGCGGTCTCGGAGACAGCGTCCGCGCCGATGGCGTCGAGCTGGGCCACGAGATGGCCGAGGGAGTCGTCGGCCGTCATGGGCGCCCGCAAGCTGGTCAGAAGAACCCGGTTCGCCACGAGGCCGCGCACCATGTCCTCGATCACCGCGCTGGGGGTGTTCGGGTAGTCGGTGCTCAGCTTGGCCACGATGTCTCCGACGGTGATGGGCGACTGGGCGACGCGGAGCACCGTCTCGACAGCGGGGGTGCGCCGCATCGTCACCTCGACGGGGCCGTCCTTGCCCGGATGCTGCGGTACGACGATCTTGGTGCCCCGGACGATGCAGGTGGGGTCGGCCATGACGGGCAGGCGCCGCAGCAGGTCGGGTGCTGTCTCTAGGGCGGTGATGATCGCAGTCAGCCACTCGTCGTCCGCACGGGCGGCCACGTGGTGCTTGGTTCCCCAGCGGGCTTCTGCTGTGTCACCCAGCCGTACGGGCGCGGGGCCGGCGAAAAGGCCGAACGGCGTGGCGCGGTGCTGCATTCGTAGCAGGTAGCGGACCAGGGAAACCGCGGTGCGCCGCACCGGACGGGGGCGCTGGGTACGGCAGCTGAGGATGCCATTTACGGCATCGGCCAGGAGCGGACTGGCGAACTCGATGGCCGTGGCCGTGGTGTCGTTCGCCCAGACCTGTTCGATCCACTTCCGCCAGCGGTCGACGTCATCGGCGGTGGTGCCGTTCAGGTCCGGCCAGGGAGGCAGTGTGGCCGCCAGTGGACGAACTGCGGTTCTGATCAGAACCGCGTCAACGGCGTCGTACATCGCTGTGCCTCCTTCGTCGTCTCGGGTGGTGCGTGCCGACGGCCCCTGACCGCCGGCACGCACCGGTTGGTCAGCCGCAGGTGCTGTTGGAGCAGGCGGACTGGCAGGTCGCGGTGCAGCCGTCACCGGTGTCGTTCAGCAGTCCCGATACGACCGGGGCGTTGGCGAGGATTTCGATGTTGAGGTCGAAGTCCGAGGTGGCGTCGGTCGCGTAGCTCGTCCTGGTCTTGGGCATGGGGCTGGTCTGCTGTGCTGACATCTCATGGCCTCCTGTTGCGGTGGGATGTGCTCCTGCTGCCTGGGCCGCGGCGCCTTCGGCGCTACGGCCAGGTGATCGCGACCCGCGTGTGCCGCCGGTTGATGACGCGACCCGCGGGAAGTCGGCCGTCCGGTGTGTCCGCCGGATAGACCTCGATGTGCGCGTGGTGGCTGCGGTGCTCTTGGTCCCAGACCTGAATTTGCTCGACCATCCGGTCGGCCATCTCCTGGGCGCTGGAGCCGTGACCGATGACGCCGAGTTCAAACCGGTCGGGGTCCTCGGTGGGCCGCACTGTGCGGTAGGCGAAGCTGCCGCCCTCGACCAGCGTGGGAATGCCGAGCGGAGAGATCGAGGCGACCAGCCCGCAGGCGCGGGCGGCCGGCTTCGCGATGAGCAGCGGCAGGTTGTCGAAGACGGTCGTCAGCCACAGGTCGAGGTGTTCCTTCGACTCGTCGCCTGCCAGCGTCACCCCGGACCACACCTCTACGGGCGGCGTGCGCAAGACCGCGCGCAGGGCCTCGGTGTCGGGTTCCGGATGGCCGTCCAAGCGCAGACCGACCTCTTCCTCCTCGACGTCATGCAGCACGACCAGGCGGACACGGTGCTCACCAGCCCCCTGCATCGGTACGAACCCGCACAGCTCGAAGCCGTCGCTGACCAGCCGCTCCCCGTCGCGTACGAACGCCACTGTGCGGGTCATGCCACGCATCCGCAGCGGAATGACCAGTCGGCCACCGTCCACGAGCTGGTCGATCCAGGCTGGAGGGATGTCGGCGGCCTGGACCGTGACGATGATCCGGTCGTACGGGGCGTGCTCCGGTACTCCGTGCTCGCCGTCCCCGGTGACGATGCGGACCCGGTCGTCGTAGCCGGTCTCGGGCAGAAACTTCTCCGCGCGTGCCGTCACCTCAGGGTCGATGTCGGCGGTGACGACCAAGCCGTCCTTCCCGACGATCTCCGCGAGGTACGCGGCGTTGACGCCGCCGGAACCGATCTCCAGCACGCGCATCCCGGGGCCGATGTCGGCCTGCTCGATCTGCATGGCCTGGATGCGGGGCGCGGAGACGGAGCTGAGCTGGACGCCGTCGGAGTCCGTCTTGGTGATCACAGCGTGCTCCGCGAGATAGGCCGTGGCCAGGTCCTCCTCGGGGGTGGCGAGGTGACGTGGCAATTTCCGGAACGCGGCCACGGCATGGCTGCTCCGCAGGGCCCCCATTTCGATGAGCTGCCTGACCATCTCGTCACGCAACTGCTGTGCGCTCATGGGAGTTTTTCCTCCTTCGTTGGTCACGTTATTCACGGGCTTCCTCTTTCTGGACGGGTGGAGGCCGGGGGCCCGGGGCTTGCGGCATGCCCCATTGCTGGGCGCGCTGGCTGGGGAAGCGGTTGAGGGGTTCGGCCGTCGGCAGAAAGCAAGTCAGGGGGAGGGCGGAACCGTGGAGACCGCGAGCCCGATCACGAATCCGCAGGATGCGGAGATGAGAACGATGAGCAGCGGGTCTGCGTAGCGAGCAAGCCGACTCATGGTGCGGCTGTTCACGGCTTCCACCTGGCATATCCGGCCTGGATAGAGTTCCGGCGCACTGCCTTCATCGGCCCCACCGTCCGTTCGCCACACTGACCTTGGCACGCAGGGTTTCCATGGCCGTTGGCTTGCGCAGGGCATCCGGCGGTACGTCCCACTCCTTGCCGCCCTGAGGCGGTCGAAGCTGGAGGTACGGTCCTACGCTCCCCATGACCAGGCCGATGTCGCCCGTCCGCTCATCGACCATCGAGGTTCCTGGGGATAGTTGGCGTGTGTCGGTCACGTCCGGCACCTCCTTGTCATCGTGGCCAGCGGCGCTGCCGAGGGGTGCGGAGCGAAACCCTCGGGGAGAGAGAAGTGGGGCTCGCCGAGCGCGCGGAGGAGCTGCCGGTCTCCGGAGAAGCGGGTGCGGGCGTGCAGCCAGCGGTGGTTGTCGAGCAGATAGCCCTGCCCGGCCTGGAGGGTGATGCGGTGCTGGCTGTCGGTAATGGCGCTCCGGAGCCGGGGGAGGTATGGCTGGGCGATCGGGCTCCACCGGGCCAGGCCGTCCTGGCGTAGCCGTATGGAGATGCGTCCATCGGTGTGGGCGGTGATGACCTGGGTGGCGTGGCCGGCCCCGGATCCGAAGTAGGCGGTCCGTGGCTGGGCGAAGGCGACGGCTGCTTCGCGGCAGCTGCGCACGAGTCGGGCGTGGACATCGCGGCCGTCGGCGAGGAGGGCGTCGCCTCCCATCGGCGCGGGCCGCAGGCACACCAGGAGCATCAGGCGCGGTGGCCTGGGGACGCCAGATCGCTCGGTGTGCGCTTGCAGATCGCCGCTGCCGAGCCCGGCGAGGCCCGCGCGGTGGGCGTGGCTGCCGGTGTCGCGGATCAGCGTCAGGCCGTCCGGCGCGCTGTGCGGGTGCGGTGTGATGACCATCAGCTGTGAAGCCAAGGCCAGCATGTCCTGGCGACTGTGCAGCCCGTCGACGGTGACGAGGCCACTCTCGCGGAGCTGCGCGGCGATCAAGTCGCCGGCGCGCGGGGCACGGACGTTGACGTAGTGGCCCGAGAACAGGGCCACGGGGTCGGCTGCGGCGTGGCGCATCGCCGTACTCCTTTGATCGAGGTCGGTGTGGACAGGGTGGGCAGTCGCGTCGTGCGGGGTAAAGCGACTGATTGTCGACTCGGACAAATCGCCCAGCGCGGATGTGGGTCGAGCGGGGCGTGCTACGTTCCGAGAGCCCGGTCGCACACCGCAGGACGAGGATCGTCATGACGTACACGCCGCCGCTATGGCCCGTCTCCGTGAAAGGCGTCGCACTGGACGCCCAGGATCGCGTGGTCCTGCTGAAGAACGAGCGCGACGAGTGGGAGTTGCCCGGCGGTCGTCTGGAGATCGGCAGCCCGGACGGAGCCGCGCTGCCGGATGCCAGTCCCGAAGCCGCGCTGGAACGGGAGATCCAGGAGGAGACCGGCTGGGAGGTCAAGGCCGGCCCTCTTATCGACGGCGGTGTATGGATCTACCAGCCCATCCCCGGGCGGAGGGTGCTGATCGTCACCTACGGCTGCACCGTACTGACCCTCGACCGGACTCCGGTCGTCAGCCATGAGCACAAGCAGCTCGGCGTGTTCACCGCCGACGAGGTGCCCGGGCTGAACATGCCCGACGGCTACAAGCAGGCCATCGCAGCTTGGTACGGCCGCAGGGACGTGGAACTGGACGCTTAACGAGCGGATGTAGCCGACCGTGAGCGGGGGCGAGATCGCGCAGCGAGTGGAAACGAACCGGTTGCCCAGTCCGCGGCCTTCGGCCCGGCATGCCGAGTGGCACTGGGCGACCCCGCAGGCCCAGCTCATTCTCGGCACCGGAGACCTGTCGAGCATCCTGCGGTTCTACCGCCGGGTCCATGGCATGAACCAGACCGAGCTCGGCGCGCTCCTCGGCTACGACAAGACCTACATCTCCGCCCTCGAACTAGGGAAGCGCGCCCTCGACGACGTCAGCTCCCGCCGCCGGGTCTGCGACTGCTTGGAACTGCCGCCGCACGTCCTGGGGATCACCGATCCCGCTGACACGGATCACCGGGCGATGCTGCAGTTCGGCGAGTCCACCGTCCGGCTCGCCGAGATCGCCCGGCAGTCCGGCCACGCCTCTGAAGCCGTCTCCGAGCTGTGGCCGCTCGTCGCCCGGCTCGAAGCCCGCATCGAAGACGGCCACACCGAGCGCGATGTGCTGCACCTGCTCGCCCGAGCTCGCGTAGGCCTCGGCGTCGCCCTGGGCAATGTGCTTCCCGAGGAGCGACTGGCCACGGCCGCCCACTGGACTGCCAAAAGCCTCGATATCGCCGAGTACTTTCAGGATCGGGGCATGACCTCGTACGTGCTGCGCATGCATGGAAACGAGCTGCGCAAGGCGAACCTGAGGGGCGCGGCCGTCCAGCGGCTGTGCCGCGCCGTGGCTACAGCACCGGACGACAACGCCCGGGCCGCTGCCCTGCCACTGCTCGCCAGGGCAGCCGGCGCACTGGGCAACGGCGAACTATTCGACCGGGTGATGCGGGAGACCGACGATCTGCTCTTCCGCGTCGACCACACCAGCTTGTTCAACCCCTTCTCGCTCCACGAGATCCGGCTCCGTGGTCTTGTCTCGACCGGCCGAGCAGCTGTGGCCATGCGGCTGGTGGAGCACAGCCCGCTGCCCACGACGGTCGTGGCCCCACAGTGGCGCGTCATCGAGCTGATCACCGTCGCGCACGTCCAACTGCTCGCCGACGACCGCAGCGGCGCTGCCCAGTCGCTGGACATCGCGATCCAAGAGGCGGCCATGCAACGCCTGCCCCACCAACTCCAGCGCATCGTGCGCACGGCGGGGTCCCGCCTGCCCGCCCAGTACGCCGCCGCCTCCCAGTCCCTTGACCAGATACGCAACGAGATGGCTGCTTAGCCGACCTCCGCCATACCGTCGCCAGTTCTGCGGGGTGTCTTCCTGCCGTCTTACCGCCGTGGCCTACGGGGAGCAGGTGCCACCGGCACGGCACCGGCAAGAGATGCATGCGTCGGTTGGACAGAACGGTCCGAGGCAGGCCAGGCCTGGGCGGCCACGGACCGGGCGCTGGGGGCACGGAGTTCGCCGAGGCGACGGATGCGCCAGGTCAACACTTCGGCGGGGTGGCGTGCGTCGTCCAGCGGCCGCTGATGGATGGCTTGCTGGAGCACGATGGCCGAGTTGTGTCCGACGCTCTCGGCTTCTGCGAGGGCGGTGGCCAGAGCATCCCAGGCAGGGTCGTCCAGGATCTGCTGGGCATGGGAGGGCACGCCGTTTCTTCAGCCGCGCTGGCTACGAATCCCTCAAGGCTGCTCAGGCTGTCCATTGGGAGAAATTTCGGAGCCTGGCGATCCGTCCGCTCACGCACCGCTCACGCACCGCTCACGCAAACGGCCCCGGACGAGGAGTCCGGGGCCGAATAGAGCGCTTCCCTGTAGGAGAAACCCCAGGTCAGCGGCTTAATGCCTGGTGCCCCCGGCAGGATTCGAACCTGCGACACCCGCTTTAGGAGAGCGGTGCTCTATCCCCTGAGCTACGGAGGCGTACGGAGCGCGACGCTCTGCTCCCGCAGCGCGCACCGGCGCCAGTGTAGCGGTTGCGCCGTGGGGGCCGCAGGGCTGATGTGCAGGGGTGCTGGTTGGCCGCCGGTTGGCGGATTTCGAGTGGGAGGCAACCCGGTACCGGCGTCATGGCGTTCACCATGTGTGAAAGACACGGTTCGGACAGGGGCGCGATGGCGAGGACACGACAGTGACGGGCGCAACGCCCGGCTTCGAGGAGTTCGTCGCCGCGCGCGGACCTCGGTTGTTGCGGGTCGCCTGGCTGCTGACGGGGGACGCCCACCTGGCCGAGGATCTGTTGCAGACGGTGCTGGCCAAGGTGTGGCCGAAGTGGCGGCGGATCGCGGCGGAGAACCCGGAGGCGTACGTACGGAAGGCGCTGGTCAATACGCATGCCTCGTGGTGGCGGCGGCGCTGGCGCGGGGAGGTGCCGCACGACGAGGTGCCGGATACGCGGGCCGTGCCGGATCAGTTCGAGGGGGTGGATCTGGAGCAGTCCCTGGCGGCGGCGGTGCGCCGGCTGCCGGTGCGGCAGCGGGCGGTGGTGGTGCTGCGCTATTTCGAGGACCTGAGCGTGGAGGACACCGCCGGGGTGCTGGGGTGCTCCACCGGCACGGTCAAGAGCCAGGCGTCCAAGGCGCTGCGTACCTTGCAGGGTCTGCTGCCCGCCGCCGAGCTGGTGGAGGGCTGTGAGCGCCATGGGTGAGCCGGACGGGACGGGGCGCTTTCTGCCTGGTCAGGGCGGTGACGACCGCCGCGAGGCGGCGCTGCGGGCTCTGCTCGAGCGGGCCGTGCCCAGGCTGCCCGCCCCCGCCCAGCGCATGGGCCGGGTCCGGCAGCTGGTGGTACGGCGACGGCGGCGGCGGGTGGCCGGGGCGGTCGGGGCCGCCGGGGTGGCCGGGGGAGTGGTGGCCGGTGTCACGCTGGCCGTGCTGGGGCAGGGCCCGGTTGCCGGTCCTGGGGACAGCGGCGCTACGCATCAGGTGCCCGCCGCTTCGCCCACCGCCGTCGGCTCCGCGTTTCGCTATCCCGGCCTCGACGGGCTGACGGTCCGGCTGCCGGACGGCTGGAGCGGCCTGGTCGTGCGGGGTGCCGGGGATCTGGGTCCGGTGGGGCTGGCCGGGAATCGGCCGGAGGCCGTGGGCGAGGACCGGTGTACGGACCTCCGGCGTTACTGCCTGGTGCCTGGCGGGCTGCGGCGCGGCGAAGGGGTCATGGTCCTGCGGCCGGGGCGCACGGAGTCCCCGGCGAAGATCGGCCAGGGGGCGCGGCTGGAGGACACGCCGCCCGGCGACTCCTGCCGCCTCGGGGGTGGCACGCGAGAGCTGGTGGGCCGTCGTGCGGCCGGGGAGTCCCGGCCGCATGAGCTGATCACCGTGTCGGTCTGCCTCAACCGGCCGTCCGCCGACACGCTGGAGCAGGTCCGCTCCATATTCGGCTCCGCCGCCCTCACCGATCCGAGCGCTACCCCCTGAACCGCGCGATGGGGTTCTCCAGCGTCCCGATCAGCTGGAGCGTCCCGGCCGGGTCCTGGAGGTCCACCATCTGCTGGTTGTTCCGCAGCTGGAGCCGGTTCAGGCAGGACAGCGCGAATTCGGGGGCGAACATGTCGTACCGCTCGAACTTCTCCGCCAGCTCCGGCGCCGACGCCTGGTAGTCCGAGACGCACTCCGCCACCGTCCGCCAGAAGGTCTCCTCCTCCAGCAGGCCGTCGGTGACGAGGATGCCGCTGAGGAAGCGCAGGAAGCAGTCGAAGACGTCGGTGAAGACCGACAGCAGCTTCAGCTCCTCGGGGACCTCCACCCGGATCCGCGCGACGGCGGGCGGAAGGACCGCGTCCGGGTCCATGACGGCGATCTCCTCGGCGATGTCCTTGAAGATCGCCCGCCGCACCGCACCGTCCTCGATGACGAGGATGACGTTCTCGCCGTGCGGCATGAAGACCAGGTCGTACGCGTAGAAGCAGTGCAGCACCGGCCGCAGATACGCGTCCAGGTAGCGGCGCAGCCAGCGCGCGGGGGGCAGGCCCGACTCCTCGACGAGGGCGCTGACGACAGCGCCGCCCTCGGCGTCGGTGTGGAGGAGGGAGGCCATGGTGGCCAGCCGCTGGCCCGGTTCCAGGGTGGGGACGGGGCTCTCGCGCCACAGCGCGGCGAGCATCTTGCGGTACGGGGAGTACTTGTCGGTGGCCCGCTCGTACTGCCGGTGGTGGTAGCCGATGGCGGCCCGCTCGCGGATGATCGAGAAGTCGGCGGCGCGGAGGAGGTCGTCGCCCGCGATCAGGCCCGCCAGCCAGTCGTTGATGGCGGGGGTGGCCTCCATATAGGCGGCGGAGAGGCCCCGCATGAAGCCCATGTTGAGGACGGACAGGGCCGTTTTCACATAGTGCTTGGACGGGTTGTCGGTGTTGAAGAAGGTGCGGATCGACTGCTGCGCGAGGTACGCGTCGTCGCCGCTGCCCAGGCACACCAGGCGCTGCTGGGCGATCTCGGCGGCGAAGGTGACGGACAGCTTGTTCCACCACTGCCAGGGGTGGACGGGGATGAGGCGGTAGTCGGCGAGGTCGAGGCCGAGTCCGGTCAGGGTGCCGGCGAAGCGGGCCAGGGTGGCCTCGCCCAGCTCGCCGCCGATCAGCCCGTCGTAGTCGAGGTCGGAGGAGGAGGTGAAGGTGGCGTGGTCGCGGTGGGCGGCCAGCCAGATCAGCTGGACGGGGCTCGCGGTCTCGGGGGCGTACGAGAGGTATTCGTGCACCCCGAAGCCCAGCCGCCCGTTGTTCGCGACGAAGCAGGGGTGGCCCTCGGTCATGCCGGTCTCGACCGTCTGGAAGTCGGACTTGGCGAGCTCGGCGGCGCCGAGCGGCTCGCCGCCGAGCTTGTACGCGGCGCCGGCGAGGGTGGAGCTGATCTCCTCCAGATAGACCGGCAGGATCGCGTCGCCGAGCCCGAGCCGCCCGCGCAGCTCCAGGAAGAAGTCGAGCGCGTCGAGGGGGAGTTCGGAGCCGTCACGGGTGTCGTGGCGGGTGATGCCGTCCGCGTCGACCAGCCAGTGGTCCAGGGCGAGCTGGCGGGCCGCGAAGCGGTAGGCCACCGAGCCGTCGTCGCTGGTCACGGCGTAATGGCCGGAGGTATTGGGCAGGGGCTCGGGGGTCAGCAGGCGCTCGTGGGCGAACTCGGCGAGCGCCTTGCGGATGAGGAGGCGGCCCGCCCGCTCCCAGAGGGCCGGGGTGAGGTGGGCGACGGCGTCTCGGGGGCTCATCGGGGCATTCCTTCGGCAGACAGACGGGTTGCGGTCGCGGCTTGGAATCGGGCTCGGGTGCAGAAGCTGAGGTACGCGTCCTTCTCCGGCTTGGCCACCGTGCCCGCGACCTCGAAGCCGACGGCCGCGTTGAGCTTGTGCACCGCCGTGTTGCGGACGTCCGGCTCGACCACGACGCGCCGGGTCGCCGGGTCGGCGAACAGGAACTCCATGACGGTGGTGATCACCGCGCGGGTGAACCCGTGCACCGGGGCATCGGCCGGCGCGCACAGGAAGTGCATCCCGACGTCGCCCTCCTGGGCGGGGTAGAGGCCCGCCAGCTCCACGCGCGCCGGGTCGTAGCGCTCGACCAGGAAGGCGGGGCGGCCCTCGTGGAGGCCGATGAAGGCGTCGTGGTGCGGATGCTCCGCGATCTTCCCGTACTCGAAGGCGACCTGCGCCACATCGGCGTCCTGCATCAGCCAGAAGGACGCCTTGGGGTGGGTGACCCAGTGGTGCAGCAGCTCGGCGTCGGCCGCCGGGTCCAGGGGGTGTACGGAGAAGCGGCCGAGCCGGGCGTCGGCGCGGGTGAAGAGGGCCGCGCTCATCGCAGCGCCCCCTCGGGGGCCGCGAACTCCTGGAAGGCGATGGACTTCTCGACGGGATAGTGCTCGCGGCCCAGCAGCTCGCGGATGATGCACGAGTTGCGGTAGGCGGCCATCCCGAGGTCCGGGGTGACGAAGCCGTGGGTGTGCAGCTCGGCGTTCTGTACGTAGATCTCCCGCCCGGCCGTGTCGACACTGTAGCCGCGGGCGACCGCGAACCGCCCGGCCTCGTCCCAGGCGATGCGGTCCCGTACGGGTGCCAGGAACTCCGGCACCTGGTGGCGGTAGCCGGTGGCCAGGATCAGCCCCTGGGTGGTGAGGGTGAAGTCCTGGCCCTGCTCCTCCTGGCGCAGCCCGAGGGTGTACGAGCCGCCGGCCGGGTCGTACGAGGCCTCCCGCAGCGCGGTGTTGGTCAGCAGCCGGGTCGGGCAGGGGCCGCGGCGGTGCTTGATGTAGAGCAGATCGAAGATGTCGTTGATGAGATCGGAGTTGATCCCCTTGTAGAGGTTCTTCTGCGCGGAGTTCAGCCGGTCGCGGGTGTGCGCGGGCAGCCCGTAGAAGTAGTCCACGTACTCCGGGGAGGTCATCTCCAGCGTGAGCTTGGTGTATTCGAGGGGGAAGAAGCGGGGCGAGCGGGTGATCCAGTCGAGCCGGTAGCCGTGTGCGTCGATGTCCTGGAGCAGGTCGTGGTAGATCTCGGCGGCGCTCTGGCCGCTGCCCACGACGGTGATGCTCTCCTTCGCCTGGAGGGCTTCCTTGTGCTCCAGATAGCGGGAGTTGTGGATCAGATCGCCGCCCAGGCCGCGGCAGGCCTCGGGGACGTACGGCGGGGTGCCGGTGCCCAGCACCAGCCGCCCGGCCCGCCAGGTGTGCCGCTCGCCGGTGGCCGTCTCGGTGGAGTGGACGACGTACCGGCCCTCGGCCTCGTCGTACTCGACGGACGTGACCTCCTGGCCGAAGCGGACCGAGCCGAGCCGGGCGGCCACCCAGCGGCAGTAGTCGTTGAACTCCTCCCGCAGCGGATAGAAGCTCTCGCGGATGTAGAAGGAGTACAGGCGGCCGTTCTCCTTCAGATAGTTGAGGAAGGAGTACGGGGAGGTGGGGTCGGCGAGGGTGACCAGGTCGGACAGGAACGGCGTCTGGAGCGTGCTGCCTTCGAGGAACATCCCCGAGTGCCAGTCGAAGTCCGGCTTGCGCTCCAGGAACAGCCCGTTCAGCTCGTCGATCGGGTCGGTGAGCGCGGCCAGACCGAGATTGAAGGGGCCCAGGCCGATGGCGATGAAGTCATGGGAAGAGGCGGTGGACACGTGGGTCTCCGGCGGGGTGGAAGGCGGTCAGCTGGCTCGGGCCCGGGTGAACTCCGGTTCGGCGACCGGGGAGGAGAGGTATTGCTCCGCGTGGGCGGCGATCAGGTCGAGGACGTGGGCGATGTCGCCGAGCGAGGTCTCCGGGTTGAGCAGCGTGAACTTCAGGTGGTGCGCCCCGTCCACGACCGTCCCGGCCACGACCGCCTCGCCGGAGGCGGCCAGCGCCTCGCGCGCGTGCAGATTCGCCAGGTCCAGCAGTCCAGGGGGCGGCGGCGCGGTGGACGGCCCCCCTGTGTAGCGGAAGACCAGCGTGCTCAGCTGCGGCCGGGTGACCACCTCGTACCGCGGATCGGCGTCCAGCAGCCGCCAGGCCTCGGACGCCCGGTCCACCACCTCGTCGAACAGCTCCCCGACGGCGTCCGCGCCCATGACGCGCAGCGTCAGCCACAGCTTGAGCGCGTCGAAGCGCCGCGTGGTCTGGAGCGACTTGTCCACCTGGTTGGGGATGAGCCGCTCGGCGCTGCGGGCCGGGTTGAGGTAGTCGGCGTGGTACGTGGCGTGGCTGAGCGTCGTACGGTCGCGCACCAGGACGGCGCTGGAGCTGACCGGCTGGAAGAAGGACTTGTGGTAGTCGACGGTGACCGAGTCGGCGCACTCGATGCCGTCCAGGAGATGGCGGCGGCGCGGGGAGACCAGCAGGCCGCAGCCGTACGCCGCGTCGACGTGCAGCCAGGCCCCGGCCCGCGCGCACAGGTCGGCGATCTCGGGCAGCGGGTCGATGGAGCCGAAGTCGGTGGTTCCGGCGGTGGCCACGACCGCCATGACGACCAGGCCCTCGCGGCGGCAGCGGTCCAGCTCGTGGGCGAGCGCGACGGTGCGCATCCGCCGCTCCTGGTCGCAGGGGACGGGGATGACCGCCTCGTAGCCGAGCCCGAGGACGGCGGCGGCCTTGGCGATGGAGAAGTGGCTCGCCTGGGAGGCGAGGATGCGCAGCCGGGGCAGGATCCGGGGCTTGGTGAGCGGCGCGCCGGCCGCCGCCGTCTCCTTCTCCACCAGCTTGCAGGCCTCGTCGCGGGCGAGCAGCATCGCGTGCAGATTGGACTGCGTTCCGCCGCTGGTGAAGATGCCGTCCGCGGCCTCGCCGAGCCCGAGGCGCGCTGCCGTCCAGTCGATCAGGCGCCGTTCGATCAGGGTGCCGCCGGCGCTCTGGTCCCAGGTGTCCAGCGAGGAGTTGACGGCGGAGAGGACCGCCTCGCCGAGCAGCGCGGGGATGACCACGGGGCAGTTGAGGTGGGCGAGGTAGCGGGGGTGGTGGAAGTAGACGGCGTCCTTGAGATAGACGCGTTCGAGTTCGTCGAGGGCGGCGGCCGGGTCGCCCAGCGGCCGGTCCAGATCGATACCGGAGATCTCGGGGGCGAGTTCGGCGGGGGTGACGCCCGTGAACGGGCGTGTGGTGCGGGCGACGGTGGAGGCCACCAGGCCGACGCCGTCGGACACCGAGCGCCGGTAGCGCTCGGCCGTACGGTCGTTGAAGAGGTGGGCCCTGCCATCCGCCGCCCCGGGTATCGGCTCTGACGACGGGTCCTCAGCGGGGTGCGCGAGGAGACTCACGGTCTGTCCCTTCTGGATGCGGGCATGCGGGCATGCGGGCATGCGGGCCTGGGTGTGCCCTGGACTGCCCTGGACGGGGTGCGGGGTGCGGGGTGTGGGGTGCGCGGTGCGGGGTGTGGTCCGGCCGTGGTGTGTGGCGGGGGTGTGGTCAGTCGTCGTCCGACGCGGGGCCGGTGCCGGACACGGCCTCCTCGACGAGCTGGTCGTCGGTGGCGCCCAGCCGCCAGTAGCCGGTGAAGGTGACCGCCTTGCGGTCGAAGCCGCGCTCGCGCACGAGGTGGCGGCGCAGCGCGCGGACCGTACCGGCCTCGCCCGCGATCCAGGCGTACGGCGTGCCCTCGGGCAGCGCCGCGGAGCCTACGCCGTCCAGGACGAGGGCCGGGCGCGGTTCGGCGGGGTCGGCGCCGTCGCGGATCAGCCAGACGATCTCGGCGTCCGCCTCGGTGGACAGCTCCTGGAGGTCCTCCGCGTGCTGCACCTCGATCCAGACCTTGGCCCGGGTGCCGGCGGGCAGCCAGTCGAGGATCCCGGCGACGGCGGGCAGCGCGGTCTCGTCGGCGGCGATGAGTACCCAGTCGGTGCCGGGCGGCGGGCGGAAGTCGATGCCGCCGTTGTCGGGGACGACCGGGCCGAGGACCATGGCCCGGTCCCCGGGCCGGGCGTTCGCGGCCCAGCGGGAGGCCGGGCCGCCCGCCGCGGTGGAGCGGTTCGTGTCGGTGGCGTCCGCGCCGTGCAGGGCGAAGTCCACGTCGAGCTCGTCGGGTTCGCGCCGCTGCTCGCGCACGGTGTACGAGCGCATGACGGCCCGTTGGGCGGGGTCCATGGCCCGCCAGACCGGGAACCACTCCAGGCCCGCCTCGACCGGCACGAGCGGGGCGTCCTGGTGGGGGTGCGGCAGGAACAGCTTGAAGCGCTGGTCGCGGCCGCCGGATGCGAGGTCCTTCAGAGCGTCGCCGCCGAACGTGATCCGCACCATGGACGGGCCGAGGACCCGGGTCCTGACGACCGTCACGTCGAAGAAGCGGAAGGGGGCGGCGGCGGGGGCGGGGGCTGTGGTGGTGGCTGCGGTGGTCATGGAAGCGGACTCTTCCCTTCGCTTGCCGTGGGTCAGCTGACCGCCGGGGTCAGCTGACCTTCTTCGCGTCCTGGATGGCCTTGGTGAGGGACTCGATGAGCGGCGCGGCGCCCGCGTACGAGAAACGCGGCTCGCTGCTCCACGCGGTGATCTGGCCGGCCTTGACCGCGGGGAGCTTGGACCAGGTCGGCTTGGCGGTCAGGTCCTTGGGCTGGAGGGTGGCGGTGCGGTTGTCGAGGAAGAGCAGGTCGGCGTCGTACTTGTCGGCGTTCTCCCAGCTCAGGCTCTCGAAGTAGCCGCCCTTGTCCGTCTTCTGCGGGACGACGAAGTCGACGCCGAGCTCGCGGAAGTAGATCAGGTCCGCGTTGACCGCCGGGTTGGAGACGTAGAAGAGCTCGGCGCTGCCGGAGCAGGCCATGACCTTGATCTTCTTCGACTTGACGGTCTTGCGCAGCGTCTCGGCGGCGGCCTCGAACCGGGCCTTGGCGTCGGTGACCTTCTTGGCCTTGAGGTCGGCGCCGAGGGAGGCGGCGAGTTCGGCGTAGCGCTTGATGGGCTCGACCATGGAGACCCGGCCGGTGGTGAGGGCGGCGCTGGGGGCCAGGGCGAGGATCTTGTCCTTGGCCTCGTCCGGTACGTAGAACAGGGCGCCGGGGTCGAACATGTTGGTGATCAGCAGCTGAGGGTTGAGCGAGGCGTACTTCTCGACGTTGAACTGGCCCCAGGTGTTGCCGAGGGACGTCACCTTGTCCACGTCGAGGTCGCCGGCCTGGACGTCCGGCTTGCCGTTCTTCAGCTTGGTCGGGCCGAAGACGCCGACGATCTGGTCGTCGATGCCGAAGTCGTACAGCGCGGCCGCCGAGCCGATGTACGCGACGATGCGCTCGGGGCGGCCGTCGAGGCTGATCGCCTTCTTGCGGTCGTCGGTGAACGACCAGGAGCCGCCGCCGCTTTTGTCCCCGCTCTTGCCTTCGACGCCGGAGGATTCCGAACCGTTTTTGCCCCCGCACGCGGTGACCAGGGCGCCGAGTCCGGCGAGGCCGCCGGCGGCGAGCAGGCCGCGGCGGGAGAGGGGGAGGGCATGGGGGCGGGGCATGGGATGCCTTCTCTCGATGCGTACGGGGGCAGCCACGGACAACGCCCGAGGTCTTAGTTAGGTTAGCCTAACCAACCTCGATGTCCAGTGGGCGGGGTCACTCCGCGGCCGTACGCATCAAGTCGCTGGTCAGAGGTCGAGGACGAGGCGGCCGCCCCGGCAGCGCGACACGCAGATCATCATCGTCTCGCCCGACTCCCTTTCCTCGTCGGTGAGTACGGAGTCCCGGTGGTCCACCTCGCCCTCGACCACATCGGTCTCACACGTCCCGCATGTCCCCTCCTCACACGAGTACAGAACCGGAACCCCCGCCGCCTCGACCGTCCGCAGCACGCTGCGCTCCGGCGGCACGGTCAGGGTCAGCCCGGAGCGGGCCAGGACCAACTCGAAGGAGGCGGTGGCTGGTTGTGAGGGAGCGTCCGTGCGGGGGTGGAAGCGCTCGGTGTGGAGCGAGCCGGAGGGCCAGGCGCGGCAGCGCTCCTCGGCCGCCCGCAGCAGCGGCTCGGGGCCGCAGCAGTAGACGAGGGTGGCCTCCGGTCGGGGCGAGGCGGGCGGGGCGAGGTGGGACGCGAGGTCGAGCAGCCCCGACTCGTCCTGCGGTACGAGCCGCACCTTCGACCCGTAGCGGTCCGCGAGTTGGCCGGCGAAGGCCATCGAGGCGCGGGTCCGCCCTCCGTACAGCAGCGTCCAGTCGGCCCCCGCCGCCTCGGCCGCGGCGGCCATCGGGATCAGCGGTGTGATCCCGATGCCGCCCGCGACGAAGAGGTAGCGGGCGGCGGGGCGCAGCGGGAAGTGGTTGCGCGGGCCGCGTACCCGGACGCTCGCGCCCTCGGTGAGTGCGTCGTGGACGTACGCGGAACCGCCGCGTCCGTCGGGGGCGCGGTGGACCGCGAGCTGCCAGCGGGCGCGGTCGGCGGGGTCGCCGCACAGCGAGTACTGGCGGGTCAGGGACTCGCCGAGGAGGAGGTCGATATGCGCTCCGGGCTGCCAGGCGGGCAACTCGCGGCCGGTGGGGTGGCCGAGGGTGAGGGTGACGACATCCGACGCGGCGTCGGCTCGGCCGGTGACGACGAGGGTGTCGGTGAACTCGCCCTCGGGGCCCGCCGCCGCCCCCGAAGGAGCGGTGGTGGCTTGGAGGGTGTCGGGGCCGGGGGTCACGGGGTGCGGCCTTCCTGTAGTGGGTCGGGGGCGTCGGCGGGGCGGATGTGGCCCGAGGGGTGGGCCAGCATCCACGCCCACAGCTCCACCGGGTCCTCCGCCGAGCGCTCGGCGCCGCAGTGGCAGACGCCGTGCAGGAGGTCGGTGCCCGGCAGCCAGTCGATCCGGTAGACCTCGGCGGTGGGCGGTCCGCTCATCCCCCGGTCACCGCGTCGGCATTGATGGCGGTGCCGGCGGTGCCGGCGGCGCCGGCCGGTGCGGGACGTTCGCCCGTGCCCTCGGCGGCGAGGCGGGCGAGGATGCGGCGCGCGGCGAGGCCGCCGGTGTCGATGTTGATGCTGAGCTCCTGGTAGCCCTCGGGCTCGGTGTCCAGGCTCTTCTGGAGCAGGTTCAGCGCGTCCACGTCCTGCATGACCACGGTGCGGTTGAAGTCGTGGAGGAAGGTGGTGACGCTCTCGTCGTCCTGGGCGAAGTCCCGCGAGACGGCCCAGAAGTCGTACACCGTGTCCTCCGTCGAGGGCGTGATCGCGTAGGTGATCTCGACATGGAAGGCGTCGGGATCGGTGCCGTCCGGCCGGGGCGGCACGCCGACCGGGGCGATGCGGCTGTGCAGCAGATACAGGCAGGGGGCGTGGTATTCGATGTCCTGCCAGCGGGTGATGCGGCCCTCGATGCCGGTGGAGCGGGCGTAGAAGGGCGGGCACTCGGCGTCGTCCATGTGCCGGCTCACCCGCACCACGCCCGCGCCCTCGTCGACCGTGGTGGTGATGGGGGTCTCGGCGACCTCGGGGGTGCCGATGTAGCCGCCGTGCAGATACGTCTCATGGGACAGGTCCATCAGGTTGTCCACCAGCAGCCCGTAGTCCGCGCCGATGGGCTCCATGCCGCCGACGGTGGTCCAGCGCGGGTCGGCCAGCCACGGCGCGCGCGGGATCGCGGCGGGGTCGGCGAGGGCCGGGTCGCCGATCCACACCCACACCAGGGAGTCCTGCTCGACGACCGGGTACGAGGGGACCCGGGCGGTGCGCGGGACGCGCTTCTGGCCGGGCACGAAGACGCAGGTGCCGGTGGTGTCGTAGGTGAAGCCGTGGTAGCCGCAGACGACGCGGTCGCCGTCGAGCCGGCCGGCCGTCAGAGGGTAGCGGCGGTGGACACAACGGTCGTGGAGTCCGACGACCGTGCCGTCGGACTCGCTGCGGTAGAAGGCGATGGGCTCGCCCAGGATGGTGCGGCCGAGGAGTTCGCGGCCGATCTCGCGTCCGTAGGCGGCGACGTACCACTGGTTGCGTGCGAAGGGGGTCATGCCCTCAGCCTGGTGACGCACGTCACGCACGGGCAACGGCCCTTCCACTGGGTGGAAGGGCCGTTGGGGGCTTGGCGTTCCGGGGGCTTGGGGGTGACGTGACGTGACGTCAGCCGAACTGCCAGAAGACCGTGTTGTCCACCGTCACCAGGACGATCAGCAGGACGATGTCGGCGAAGCCGAGGGCGAGGCCGAGCAGGGCCCGGCCGCGGCGCTGGGTCTGCCGGGCGATCGCCAGTGTGGCCAGGACGATCGCGCACGGTCCGAAGACGGCGTTGAAGAGCAGCAGTCCGATCAGGCCGAGGACGAACGAGGCCACGGCCATGCCGTCGGCGTCCCGCCGCCGCGCGGCCGAGTCGTCGCGGGCGCCGGCAGGGCTGGGGCTGGGGGCGGTCAGGGCCATGGGTCAGCTCTCCTTGTGCCCGGTGCGTTCGCGGATGAAGAAGACCAGCAGCCAGGTGGCGATGGCGGCGGAGGCGGTGAGGAAGACCGGGAGCGGGGTGTGAGCCGCCGCTCCCAGAAGGATCCCCATCAGGGCGAGAGCCGCGACGATGAAGAGCATGGGTGCCTCTCTCGGGAGTCGGATCCGGGTCCGGGGTGCGGGTGGCGTGCGGTTCAGTGAACAGTTGGAAAAACAGTTGTTCACTGACTTCAGGATACCCCCGCACGCCGCTGGAAAAAGTCGGCGAACGGTTGTTTACTGAATGACATGAGTCACACCCTCGGAGCCCGGCAGGCCCAGAAGCTGAAGACCCGGCGCGCGCTCCTGGACGCGGGGCTGCGGCTGCTGGAGGACCAGAGCCTGAGCAGCCTGGGGCTGCGCGAGGTGACCCGCGTGGTGGGCGTGGCTCCCGCCGCCTTCTACCGGCACTTCCGCGACATGAGCGACCTGGGCGTGGCGCTCGTGGAGGAGTCCCTGGGCAGCCTGCACGCGATGGTCCGGGTGATCCTGGCCGAGCAGGACGGGGACGAGGAGCGGATCGACGCCACCGTCGAGGCCGTCGCCGAGCATGTGCGCCGCTATCCGGCGCACGTCCGCTTCATCGCGCGCGAGCGCCACGGCGGCGTACGGCCCGTGCGGGAGGCGATAGCCGCCGAGCTGGCGCGCTTCACGGACGAGGCCGCCGAGGCGTTCGCCCCGCAGCTGACGGGGGAGGGCTGGTCCCCGGAGGACGTCCGGATGCTCGCCCAGCTGTATGTGGACCACATGGTGATGACCGCGGCGGCGTTCCTTGAGGCGCAGACCGAGGATCCGGGGGCCGGGGATCCGGGGGTCGGGGACCCGGAGGCCGTAAGTGCCGGGGACCCGGAGGCGGTACGTGCCGGGGACCCGGAGGCGGTGCGTGCCGGGGATTCGGAGGCCGTACGGCGCGTGGCGGCCACCGCCCGCCGCCAGCTGCTGCTGATCAGCCTCGGCCGCCACCACTGGCGTACCGCGTGATCTCGACGCGGTAGTCGCCGCGGGAGTCGCGCTCGGTGACCCGGACCCGGACGCCGGTGCCCAGCGCCCCGCCGGTGAAGGTCTCGCCGGGCGTGAAGGCGGCGTCGCTGAGCCCGGGGTGCACATTGCGCTCGTCGGTGCAGCCGCCGCTGCCCGGGGTGCTGTCCACGACGGTGATCGGTCCCCGGCCGGAGTCCACCTGGGTGTCCACCCAGGAGACCAGGACGCCGGGCTTGCACACCGCCTCGTCGTTGCCCTCGTTGGTCCGCGCCTCCACGGCGTATCCGGCGTACTGCGAGACCGGCACGAAGATCAGTTTGGTGCCGCCCGCCCGGCCGAGCGGGCGCAGCGCCCGCCGGGTGATGCCGGGGCGGGCGACGCAGTCGACCTGCCCGGCGCCGAGCCAGCCGAGCTTCCACTTGTGCCAGGCCAGCAGGTCGTTCCCGGCGCCCCAGTCCTCGGACATGATGTCCCAGTGGCCCGCGCTCTCCCCGCCCCGCCGGGTGTAGAGGTCGGGGAGTCCGAAGACATGGCCGTTCTCGTGCGGGAGCACGCGGTAGCCGGTCTTCGGGAGCGTGCCGGAGCCGTCGTCCTGGCGGCTGTAGACGAAGGAGACATTGGCCAGGGGCACGCCGTCGGCGATCGGGGCGCGCTGGTTGCCGGAGTAGGTGACGGACAGCACGGCGCGCGCGGCGGGTGGCCCGGCGTTCGGGGTGACGAGGACGTTTACGAGGTCGTAGCGGCTGAAGTCGACCTTTGGGTCGGCGGCCTTGGCGATGTCCGCGACGAGCCTGCGATAGCCCGGCTCGAAGGGGCTGCCGCGCTTGATGCCGTAGCTGCGGAAGGAGTGCGGCATCCGCAGCCAGTGTTTGATCGGGGCCGTGGACCGGTACTTGAGCCGGCCGTACGAGCTGCGCTTGAACCAGCGCGAGGTCTGCGGGAAGAACTCCGCGTAGCGCTTGCGGGCGGTGCCCCGGCCCTTGATGTCCGGGAAGTCGATCATGAGGGTGAGTGCCTTGACCGTCCCGGCGCTGGGGGCGTAGCCGGGCCCGGTCGGCAGCCCCTCGGTCATCTGGAGCCCCTCGCCGGGGATCAGCGCACAGGGCGCGAGGGCTCCGTACGCCGGATTGGCCGGCAGGGCCGGGGCGCGCACGGGAGGGGCGGGGGCGGCCGGGGGCGGGCCGGGGACCGCCACCGGGGCGGCCGCCACGGTCACCGTGAGCACGGCGGTCGCGGCGAATACGCTGCCTCGGCGGGGCCTGCGTATTCGGGGGCGCGTTCGATGGCGCGTACGGTGGCGAGTCGTCTCGCTTGAGTGCTTCATGGCGAGTCCACCGTCTGGCGGCGCCCGTCCGGGCGCCCGTGGGGTGCGTCCGGGCGGGGGAAACGGCTGCTCCGTCCGGGCGGCATGGCCGCCGGACAGGTGTGAGGCAGGTCACGTCCGCTCGTGAAATTTCCGGGGACGCCCTCCCCGTTTAACCGTACGTACCAAACGGGGACCGAGTCCCCGGAAATGTTGAACACCGAATCGTCGTGCCGGAACGTGCCGGACCGTGCCGGAAGGAGTGCCGCTGTGGGAATCGTCACCACTCAGCAGCCCGTGCGGCCCAGGCTGCGCGCCGACGCCCTGCGCAACAGGGAGCGGATCGTCGCGGCGGCCCGCGAGGTGCTCGTCGAGCACGGGGCCGAGGTCTCGCTCGATGAAATCGCTCGACGGGCGGGGGTCGGCAATGCCACCCTTTATCGGCACTTCGCGGACCGCGGGGAGCTGGTGCACCATGTCACCGTCTCGGTGATGGAGCGCATCGCCAGCCAGGCCGAAGCAGCCCTGGCGGAGGAGTCCGACCCCTTCGCGGCGCTGCGGCGCTTCGTCCACGCGGCGGCCGAGGAGCGGGTCGGTGCGCTGTGCCCGCTGCTCTCCGACGGCATCAACAAGAACCACCCCGACCACGTCGCCGCGCAAGCGCGCCTGGAGGACGCCATCGGCGCCCTGATGGCCGCCGCGCGCGACTCCGGCCAGCTGCGCGCCGACATCGACGTCGGCGATCTGATGGTCGCCCTGACCCAGCTCACCAGGCCGCTGCCCGGCGGCGCCTGCCTGAACTTCGACATCTTCGTGCACCGGCATCTACAGCTGTTCCTGGACGGACTGGCTGCCCCGGCGCGCTCCGTACTGTCCGGCTCCGCGGCCACCTTGGAGGATCTGAAGCGTCGTCCGTGACGCACATCACGCGTCGTCCGGTGACCTGGACCGATTAGTTCTCGTTCGTTCGCCAGTCTTCTCGTCGTCAGCAACGGCCCGTCGTGCCCGTTCCGGCATGCCGCCGCGTCATGGCTGTACGCCGCCCCGTTGCGCCGGCCAGTCCGTCACGTCTGTCAAACGTCCCGTTTTTCACTCTCCGCACCGCTAGGTAGGCCCACTCATGCCTGAAACGGCATCTTCCGTCGATCCCCGGCGCTGGAAAGCGCTGATATTCATCGCCCTCGCCCAGCTGATGGTCGTGCTCGACGCGACCATCGTGAACATCGCCCTGCCCTCCGCCCAGGACGCCCTGGACATCTCCGACGCCAACAAGCAGTGGGTCATCACGGCCTACGCGCTGGCCTTCGGCGGTCTGCTGCTCTTCGGTGGACGCCTCGCCGACCTGTGGGGCCGCAAGCAGACCTTCGTGGTCGGCCTGGTCGGCTTCGCGGTCGCCTCGGCGCTGGGCGGCGCCGCGCTCAACTCGCCCATGCTGATGGGCGCCCGCGCGCTTCAGGGCCTCTTCGGCGCGCTGCTCGCCCCGTCCGCGCTCTCGCTGCTCGCGGTGATGTTCACCGACGCCAAGGAGCGCGCCAAGGCGTTCGGCATCTTCGGTGCCATCGCGGGTGGTGGCGGTGCCGTCGGTCTGATCCTCGGCGGTGTGCTGACCGAGTACATGAACTGGCGCTGGACGTTCTTCGTGAACATCCCCTTCGCGGCCATCGCCGCGGTCGGCGCGATCTCCGTGATCCGCGAGCCCGCCGAGAGCCGCAACCCCGCCAAGCTCGACATCCCCGGTGTTCTGCTGGCCACGCTGGGCCTGGTCTCGCTGGTCTACGGCTTCACCCGCGCCGAGAGCGACGGCTGGACCGCCGGTCTGACCATCGGCCTGTTCGTCGCCGCCGTGGTGCTGCTGGCCGCCTTCGCGGTCGTCGAGTCGCGGGTCAAGGCGCCGCTGCTGCCGCTGCGGGTGATCACCGACCGGAACCGCGGTGGCGTGTACCTGGCGCTGGGCCTGGCAGTCATCGGCATGTTCGGTCTGTTCCTGTTCCTGACCTACTACATGCAGGTCGTGAAGGGGTACAGCCCGGTCAAGAGCGGTCTGTCCTTCCTGCCGATGATCGTCGGTATGATCACCGGCTCGACGCAGATCGGCACCCGGCTGATGACCCGGGTCCCGGCCCGGCTGCTGATGGGCCCGGGCTTCCTGGTCGCCGCGATCGGCATGCTCCTGCTGACCCAGATCGACCTGGACACCTCGTACCCGCTGCTGATCCTGCCCGGGTTCCTGCTGCTGGGCCTCGGCATGGGCACCGCGTTCATGCCGGCGATGAGCCTGGCCACGCATGGCATCCAGCCGCGTGACGCGGGTGTCGCCTCCGCGATGGTCAACACCTCGCAGCAGGTGGGCGGCGCGATCGGCACCGCGCTCCTCAACACCATCGCCACCAGCGCGGGGAACGAGTACGGCAAGTCGCACGCGGCCACGGCCCGCTCGCCGAAGGTGCTGGAGCTCCAGTCGATGGTGCACGGCTACACCACCGCCATCTGGTGGGCGGTCGGCATCCTGGTGGTCTCCGCGGTCATCGCCATAACCTTCGTCAACGCCGGACGGCAGGACGGCGGCCCGGCGGCCACCGGCTCCGGCGACGGCGCGGCGGAGGACGCGATCCCGGTCATGGCGCACTGATCCGCGTCATCCGGCCGTCGTAGGGCCGCACGCGGTGCGATGAGAAAGCCCCGCTCCGGGAGGAGCGGGGCTTTCCGCCGTTTCGCGTGCCGTGCCATGCCGTGCGGCGCGGCCGGGGCAGGGGTCAGCGCAGCCGGGACGGGGGTCAGCGCAGCCAGGGCAGGTCGGCGCCCTCCGGCTGAAGACCGTCCGCGACGATGCGGCAGATGTCGCCGAACTGGCGGATCTGCTCCGGTGTGAGCCGGTCGAATATCGCCGCGCGCACGGCCTCGACATGGCCGGGCGCGGCCTTCTTCAGCACCTCGAACCCCTCGTCCGTCAGGACGGCGTTCTGGCCGCGCTTGTCGGAGGCGCAGTCCTCGCGCCGTACCCAGCCGTTCTTCTCCAGGCGAGTGATGGCGTGCGAGAGACGGGACCGGGTGATCTTCGCCGCCTCGGCCAGTTCGGTCATCCGCAGCCGGTGGCGGGGCGCCCAGGAGAGCTTCACCAACAGGCCGTAGTACACATGCGGCATGCCTGCGTCACGCTGGAGCTGACGGTCGAGATGGTCTTCGAGCAGCATGCTCGTCTGGATGTAGGCCTGCCAGGTGCGCTGCTCGTCGTCGGTCAGCCAGCGGGCGTCTTCATCGGCGTCTGCGGGGTTTTTCATCGCTTCCACGTGTCCATTGTAGGAGCCAGTCCTTGAACTTTAAACAAGTGCGGGCTACAGTGTGCCCGTAAAATTTCTCTTGAGACTTCAAGTTCTGGCTTCGGGAGCCGCCATGTCCGCCGCCACCACGCCGTCCGCGTCCGCCTCTTTCTCTGCCTCTGCCTCATCCGCCTCTTCATCCGTACCGGACGGGCGCATGCCCGCCCTCTATCTCAGCCACGGCGCTCCGCCGCTCGCCGACGACCCGATCTGGCCCGGCCAGCTCGCCGCCTGGTCGGCCGGGCTGCCCCGGCCCAAGGCGATTCTGGTGGTCTCCGCCCACTGGGAGGAGGCGCCGCTGGCGCTCGGGGCCACCCGGACCGTGCCGCTGGTGTACGACTTCTGGGGCTTCCCCGAGCACTACTACCGGGTGCGCTACGACGCCCCCGGCGCGCCCGAGCTCGCCGAGCGGGTGCGCAGGACGCTGCGTACGACGGGCACGCCCGTCCAGGACATACCGGACCGCGGCCTGGACCACGGCGCGTACGTCCCGCTCGTCGAGATGTTCCCGGACGCCGACATCCCCGTCCTTCAGGTGTCGATGCCCACCCTCGACCCGGGCGAGCTGCTGGCCATCGGCCGCAAGCTCGCCCCGCTGCGGGACGAGGGGGTGCTGATCGTCGGCAGCGGCTTCTTCACCCACAACCTGGCCGCGCTGCGGAACGCGGGGCCGACGCCGCCCGGCTGGTCGACGGAGTTCGACGACTGGGGGCACCGGGCGCTGGACGCCCAGGACATCGACGCGCTGCTGGACTTCGAGCGCAAGTCCCCGGCGGGCCGCCTGGCCCACCCGCGCACCGAGCACTTCGCGCCACTGTTCGTCACGCTCGGAGCCGCGGAGTCCGACCTCGGCAGCCAGCGCAGCGTCATCGACGGCTTCTGGATGGGGCTGGCCAAGCGGTCCGTGCAGTTCGGCTGACGGGGGCATCAGGCCATCGGCTCGATGAGCGCGCATGCGCGCAGGGCCCCGGCGAGGGCGAGTTCGTCGCTTTCGCCGGTCGGCGTCGCCGCGACGTCGAGCACCGTGTCGGCCAGCTTGATCACGTGCTCGTCGCCGTGCGCCGCGGCGTGCGCGAAGACCTCGCCGGACCGTTCGGCGGGCGTCGACCCGGCCGGTACGGCCGGCAGCTCGCCGGGCGGGGCGGCCGAGGGCGGCGCGTACGAGGCCAGCACCGCGGCGCTCGCGGCCCATGCCGCGTCCAGGCTCGCCGCCCACAGCTCACGGGGGAGCGCGGGCAGGGTGCGCAGCACGGCGTTGGGCGCGGTCACGGCGTGGACCAGCATGATCGGCGAGCCGTGAGCGTGGGTGGCGTAGCGGTGCGCCGCGGCCCGTACCAGCCCGGCCAGCAGCTCGCGCGCCTCGTCCGGCCCGGGCGCTCCGGGGGCGGTGGCGCCGGCGGGGGCGGGCCAGGCCGGGAACGTCGTGATCTGCGCCAGCCGGTCGCGGATGCCGCCGTCCTGGTCGGCGATGCGCGGTACGGCGGCCAGCGCGTCGGCGGGGGTGCGCGGGGCGGGCCCCGGCAGCACGCCGAGCGGGGGCAGCGGGGCGTGGCGGGCGGCCCAGTAGCCGAGGGCGTGGGCCAGCTCGTGGGCGCGCGGCCCGGCGGCCGCTCGGCCTGCCGTCGGGGACTGCCCCGTCTCGAGGAGGAGGGTGCGTACCGCGTGGCCGACGCGGATGACCGGATGCGTCGCCCCGCCGGCGATCCCCGGCAGCAGCCGCGGCCACCACTGGGCGAGGACATCGCGCCAGGGGTGGTCGGCGAGCTCGCGGGTGAAGTACGCGGTCCAGTCGGTGATGCGGCGCGGGTCGCCGAGCGCCTCGGCCCAGTTCGCGTCGGTGACGGTGGCGTAGGGAGCCGGCATGTCTTCGAGCTTGTCGGCGTAGAGGTCGAGCCAACGGTGCACCGAGGGGGCCCGCCCGTTCCGGACCAGGGCCTCGACGGCCATCGGGGCGTGGTTGGTCAGCCAGCCGCCGCGCTCGGGGCCCGCGGTGTGCAGCCGTTCCAGCGCTTCGTCGAGTGTGCCGCTCGTATCGTCCATGCACGCCACGCTAGGCAGCGGGGCCGGGTGCCGTAACGGTCCGGCGATGTACGGGTGCGGGGGCCCGGGGACCTACGCCGCGCGGCCCGGGTTCCTGGTCCGGGGGCCTGGATGGGGCCTGGACGGGGCCTGGATCGGGGCCCGGCGGTCAGTCGGCGTGGGTGCGGAAGGCGTAGTAGGACGCGGCGTACATCGCCAGCCCGCCGGCGAGGCCCATCATCGAGGAGCGGAACACGGAGTGCCCGCTCACGCTGTACAGGAAGCCGAAGGCGCAGCCGAGGAGCGCCCCGTACGCCGCCGCCCTCAGCTCCGGCATCAAGGCGGACTGGGTCCTGCCGATGAGATAGCAGAGCGCCCCGGCGACCACGGCCGCCACCAGGCCGAGCAGACCGGCCCAGGGCGCGGGGGTCCCCTGGTTGTGATCGATGAACATCACGTATCCGCCATAGAGGATGCCCAGCACGGTCGGGACCACCCAGGAGGCCGAGGGGTGCGCACGGACCTGGACGTGGGGGAGACTGAGATGTGGACGATGGCGGTGGTGCGCCGGGGCTGCGGTGGGGGCGTTCATGGCGGGCTCTCCTTCGTCGGCGCCCTGGTGCGGGCGCCCGGAGTCAGGCGCCCTGACCTCTCACTCTCCAGCGCACACCCGGGTGACGGCCCCGGCAACTCGGCGGATGGCCGAGTTCCGGCGCACGCAACCAGAATCGGGCCGGGCACGTCTTCGGGGGTGAGAGCACCGCGGGCGCCGCCGTCCGACGGTGAAGGGTCGGCATCGGGGGTGATGGCCATGGCCCGGACCGCGTGGTCCGCAGAGGTGGGCGAGGGGCCGTGGGCCGCCTTCGGTACCCGTCCTGACCTGCACTTCCGGGTGTTATAGGGGCAAATCGACACCGTGCGTCCGGACAGGGTACTGCATGATCGCGAAATGCTCTGCGGGTCAGGGGAATTCTGTCCGGATTCCAGTCGTTGTTTCCATCGGACGGGGCACCCGGCAGGAATATCCGTCCACAGTCCGCGCCCGATCCATCTGTAAGGGAGCACGCATGGCAACCCGTGCCGTCGCCCGCAATCAGGCCACCGGCAGTGGCACTGATGGGGCCAACAGTGTTCGCGCCACAGGCGGGGAGATCGCCGATCGCGACCTGGTCGGCATGTATCTCGACGAGATCGCTCGCACCCCGCTGCTCGACGCGGCCAAGGAGGTCGAGCTGTCTCAGGCAATCGAAGCGGGTGTCTATGCCCAGCAGATCCTGGACAGTGAGATCGAGGACGCCGCGGCGGCCGGCGCGAGCCGCGAGGAGCTGGAGGCGATAGCCGCCGAGGGCGCCCGAGCCAAGGACGTCTTCATCCGCTCCAACCTGCGCCTGGTCGTGGCCGTCGCGCGCCGGTACCCGCGCAGCGGGCTGCCCCTCCTCGACCTGATCCAGGAGGGAAACGCCGGCCTGGTGCGCGCGGTGGAGAAGTTCGACTACACCAAGGGCTTCAAGTTCTCGACCTATGCCACGTGGTGGATCCGCCAGGCCATCACGCGCTCGATCGCCGATCAGTCCCGCACCATCCGGCTGCCCGTCCACCTGGTCGAGGAGCTCGGCCGGATCCGTCGGGTGCAGCGCGAGTTCAACCGTGAGCACGGCCGCGAGCCGGAGCACTCGGAGATCGCCCAGGAGCTCGGCTCCACGACCGAGCGGGTCTCGGATGTGCTCGACTGGGCCCGCGACCCGGTCAGCCTGAACATGTCGGTGGACGACGAGGGCGAGACCCAGTTCGGCGATCTGCTGGAGGACACCTCGGCCGTCTCGCCCGAGCAGTCGGTGATGACACTGCTGCGCAGCGAGGAGCTGGAGGGTCTCATCGGCCGGCTCGACGACCGCACCGCGTCCATCATCAAGGCCCGGTACGGCATCGACGACGGGCGGGAGCGCACGCTCACGGAGGTTGGCAAGCAGCATGGCCTCACGCGTGAGCGGATTCGCCAGATCGAGAAGCACGCGCTGCTGGAGCTCAAGAAGATGGCGCGCCAGACCGGCTTCGACGAAGCGGCCTGAGCCACCGTCCTCCCTTGTTGTCCCTTTCCTTACCCCTGATCTGTTCACCCACCCACAGACGAGCCCCGGCGCCTCTTCCCCCCCCAGGCGCCGGGGCTCAACCCTGTGTCGGGTGCTGCTCCAGGGCGTCCGACGCTCAGACGGCGAAGCCGCCGTCCACGGCGATCGACGCCCCGGTGATGTAGCGGCCGTCCTCCCCGGCGAGGTGGGCGACTGTCGCGGCGATCTCCGACGGCTGCCCGTAGCGGCCGAGCGCGGTGAAGCCGCTCTGCATGCCGGCACCCTCCCCGTCGGCGGGGTTCATATCGGTGTCGACGGGGCCGGGGTGGATGAGGTTGGCGGTGATGCCGCGGGGGCCGAGCTCGCGGGCCAGCGCCTTGGTCAGCCCGGTCAGGGCGGTCTTGCTCATCGCGTACAGCGAGCCGCCGGGGAACGCGACGCGCTCGGCCATGCAGCTGCCGATGTTGATGATGCGCCCGCCGTCGGTCAGATGGTGGGCGGCGGCCTGGGCGGCGAGGAAGGGTGCGCGGACGTTGACGGCGAGGACGCGGTCCACGTCCTCCAGCGCCAGATCGCCGATCGGGCCGAGCACACCGGTGCCCGCGTTGTTGACCAGGATGTCGAGCCGCCCGAACTCCGCGGCCGCCCCGGCCACGGCCGCACGCACCGCGCGCGGGTCCGCGCTGTCGGCCTGGACGGCCCAGGCCCGGCGGCCCAGGGCCTTGATCCGGTCGACGACGGCCGCCGCCCGGTCCTCGCTGTTCTGGTAGGTCAGGGCGATGTCGGCGCCCTCCTCGGCGAGCCGGAGCGCCACCGCCTCGCCGATGCCCCGGCTGCCGCCGGTGACCAGTGCCGCCTTGCCGTCGAGTGCCATGTGCGTCCCTCGTCCTGTCTTCAGTCGTGTTGCTGTGGTTTGAGTCGTCCTGGAGGACATGGCTCGATCCTCGTGGCGTAGGGGCGAAGTTTCCGGCGGCATTCGGACGTCGCGCTGGCCCGCCACGTATGCCCGATCGCGTCCGGCTTTGGCCCGGGCGTGTCCGTACGAGATTGTTTTCTGCCCGAGTCTGTTTACTTCCTGGCATTGGGGACGTAATCTGGCCGCGAAATCACAGGTTCGGGCATGGAAAGGACGTAAACCCACATGTACGCACCGGAGCGGCAGCAGGAGATCCTCCGGCTGGCCCGCGAGAGCGGGCGGGTGGATGTGCTGTCCCTCGCCGAGGAGTTCCAGGTCACCGCCGAGACCGTGCGGCGCGATCTGCGGGCGCTCGACCGGGCGGGCCTGGTCCGCCGCGTGCACGGGGGTGCCATCCCGGCCGGCCGTCTCGACTTCGAACCCGACCTCGCCGAGCGCGAGAGCACCGCCGCCGACGAGAAGGACCGCATCGCGCGCGCCGCCGTCGCCGAGCTGCCCGCCGACGGCAGCGTGATCATCGACGCGGGCTCGACGGCGGCCCGGCTGGCCGCCGCGGTCCCGCTGGAGGCGGACCTCACCGTCGTCACCCACGCGCTGCCGATCGCCGCCCGGCTCGCCGACCACCCCGGCATCGCCCTCCACCTCGTCGGCGGCCGGGTTCGCCACCGCACGCGCGCCGCGGTGGACGCCTGGGCGCTGCGCGGCTACGGAGAGGTCAAGGCCGATGTCGTCTTCCTCGCCACCAACGGCTTCTCGCTCGAGGGCGGGCTGACCACCCCCGACCTCGCGGAGGCCGCGGTCAAGCGCGCCATCGTGGCCGCCGCCCGCCGGGTCGTCCTCCTCGCCGACTCGTCCAAGTTCGGCCAGGAGCACTTCGCCCGGTTCGGCGACCTCGGCCTTGTCGATCTGCTCATCACCGACACCGGGCTCAGCCCGCAGGACGCCCTGGCCATCGAGCGGCAGGGCACGGAAGTAGCGCGCGTATGATCCTCACCGTCACCCCCAACCCCAGCCTGGACCGCACCTACGAGATCCCCGGGCTGGAGCGCGGCGCCGTGCTGCGGGCCGCCGCCGACCGGGTCGACCCCGGCGGCAAGGGCGTCAATGTCTCACGGGCCGTGGCCGCCGCCGGGCACCGCACGGTCGCCGTGCTGCCGCTGGGCGGGCCGGAGGGCGCGCTGCTGGCGCGGCTGCTCGGCGGGCTGGGGATCGAGGCCGCGGGCGTCCCCGTGCAGGGCTCGACCCGGGTCAATATCTCCGTGGCCGAGCCCGACGGCACCCTCACCAAGATCAACGCGGCCGGGCCCGAGCTGACCACCGCCGAGGCGGAGGCGCTGCTGGAGGCCGTGCGGGCGCAGTCGGCCGACGCCGACTGGATCGCCTGCTGCGGCAGCCTGCCGCCCGGGCTCGCCCCCGAGTGGTACGCCGAGCTGGTGGCGCGGGCCCACCGCGCGGGCGCCCGGATCGCCCTGGACACCTCGGGACCCTCGCTCACCGCGGCCCTCCGCGAGCGCCCCGACGTCGTCAAGCCGAACGCCGAGGAGCTGGCCCAGGCCGTGGGCCGCCCGCTGGCCACCGTCGGCGACGCGGTGAAGGCGGCCGAGGAACTGCGGGCGCTCGGCGCTCGCGCCGTCCTGGCCAGCCTCGGCGCGGACGGCCAACTGCTGGTCGACGAGACCGGCAGCTACTTCGGCTCGGCGCCTGTCGCCGCCGTCCGCAGTAATGTCGGTGCGGGCGACGCTTCCCTCGCCGGATTCCTCGCCGCGGGCGGCCTCGGGCCGGCCGCCCTCGCCTCGGCCGTGGCACATGGCGCGGCCGCCGTACAACTGCCGGGAAGCGTCATGCCCACCCCGGCCGACCTGGACCCGTCCGCCGTCACCACGACCGCGGACGTTCCGCTGGACCGCGCTCTCACGGAGCCCGCGTGACCAGCCCGACCCCCGTCCCACCCCCTGTCCCCATTTCGCCCGCCCACCTTCCCCGGGGCGGCACCGCATGCAAGGGAGCCGCGAGATGAGTGAGCTGATCACCGCGGATCTGGTTGACCTGGACCTGTCCGCCGACACCAAGGAAGCGGCCGCCAGGTCGCTCGCCGAACGCATGGTCGCGGTCGGCCGCGTCACGGACCTCGACGGCTTCCTGGCCGACGTGGCGGCCCGTGAGGCGCAGATGCCGACCGGACTCGACGGCGGCATCGGCATACCGCACTGTCGCAGCGAACATGTCACCGAGCCGACGCTGGCCTTCGGGCGCAGCGCCGCGCGCATCGACTTCGGCGCCCCGGACGGTCCGGCCGACCTGATCTTCCTGATCGCCGCGCCCGCGGGCGCGGACAGCGATCACCTGACCATCCTGTCCAGCCTGGCGCGCCAGCTGATGAACGCCGAGTTCACCGGCGCGCTGCGCGCCGCCGACGACCCGCGGCAGGCGGCCGCCCTGATCCGCGGCGACCAGCCGGAGCCGTCGGCGGCGGCCGAAGCCGAGCCGGGCGACACCGGCGACGCGGCCGAGCCGGCCGCTCCCGCTCCCGTTGCCGCAGCCGGAGCGGAGCCCGCGGCACCCGCGGTCTCCGCGCCCTTCCGGATCGTGGCCGTGACCTCCTGCCCCACCGGCATCGCTCACACCTATATGGCAGCCGAGTCGCTGGAGAACGCCGCTCGGGAGGCCGGGATCGAGCTGGTGGTCGAGACCCAGGGCTCGGCCGGGTTCGACAGGCTCGCCCCCGGCACCATCGCCGCCGCCGACGCGGTGATCTTCGCGCATGACGTGGAGGTGCGGGAGAAGGAGCGGTTCGCCGGGAAGCCGACCGTCGACGTCGGGGTGAAGGCGGGCATCAGCCGCCCGGCGGAGCTGATCGCCGAGGTGCGCGGGAAGGCCGCGCGCGGCGAGATCAGCGCACCCGCCGCCTCCTCCGCGGGCGCCGACCGCCCGTCGCCGATGGACGCGGCCGGTGAGCACGGTGACCGCTTCGGCACCCGGCTGCGCAAGTGGCTGATGACGGGTGTCAGCTACATGGTCCCGTTCGTCGCCGCGGGCGGTCTGCTGATCGCGCTGGCCTTCGCGATCGGCGGCTACGAGATCGCGAGCGCCAAGTCCGTCGCCGACCACTTCGTGTGGACGGAGCAGGCCAGCTGGGCGGCGCTGCTCTTCCAGATCGGCGGGGCGGCGTTCACCTTCCTGGTGCCGGTCCTGGCCGGCTATATCGCCTACGGCATGGCCGACCGGCCCGGCCTGGTGCCCGGCTTCGTCGGTGGCTATATCGCGACCACCATCAAGGCGGGCTTCCTGGGCGGCCTGGTCGCGGGCCTGATCGCGGGCGCCGTGGTCATGGGCATCCAGCGGTTCAAGGTCCCTGCGCCATTGCGCGGCATCATGCCGGTGGTGGTGATTCCGCTGATCTCCTCGGCGATCGTCGGCTTCCTGATGTTCGTGGTGATCGGCAAGCCCATCGCCTCCGCGCAGAGCGCCATGACCGACTGGCTCAACGGGCTCTCCGGCACGAACGCCATCATCCTCGGCGTCATCCTGGGCCTGATGATGTGCTTCGACCTGGGCGGCCCGGTCAACAAGGTCGCGTACGCCTTCGCGACCGGCGGCATCGCGGTGTCGGACCCGAGTACCGGCAGCCTCAAGATCATGGCCGCGGTGATGGCGGCCGGCATGGTCCCGCCGCTGGCCATGGCCCTGGCCACCAACGTCCGGGGGCAGCTGTTCACCAAGACCGAGCGGGAGAACGGCAAGGCGGCCTGGGTGCTGGGGGCGTCCTTCATCAGCGAGGGCGCGATCCCCTTCGCGGCAGCGGACCCGCTGCGGGTGATCCCCTCCTCGATGGTGGGCGGCGCGGTCACCGGCGCGCTGTCGATGGCCTTCGACTGCACGCTCCGCGCCCCGCACGGCGGCATCTTCGTGGTCCCGCTGATCGGACAGCCGTTCCTCTACCTGCTGGCCATCGCGGCGGGCACGGCGGTCTCGGCCGGTCTGGTCATCGTCCTCAAGGGCATGCGCAAGACGACCCGGCCCGAGGCGGCCGCGGTCGCCGACGGCGAGGCCGCGGCGGGCGGCGCCGGCGGCGCGGCGAAGGTGCCCGCCACCGTCTGACCACCGGAACGACAACCACAACCGCAACCAGAACCAGAGCCACGGCCACCCCCACGGCCGCAGCCACTGCCGCGGACCGCGGCGTCCCTTGCCCGGCGGTGAGGCGGATCGACTCCGCCTCACCGCCGGGTCATGCGTGGGGCGGTACGTCATCCGTCACCTCCGTCGGCAGGCCGCGCGACGCGTAGTAGGCGCCGAGCGCGGCTTCGCTCCCGGACCCCATGGCGGTCGCGATCCGCTGGAAGCGGGCGGAGCGCAGATCGCCCGCGGTGAAGACCCTCGGGTGCTGAAGGGCGGGCGGGCAGTAGCCCGAGGCGTCGGCGGAGAGGTCCCCGCCGGGCGGCGTGGGGCCGCTGCCGAGGTTGCGGAACCCTCGGTGTCCGGTGAGAGTCCGCCGCTCGCCCTCCAGGGTCAGCGCCTCGGCCGTCACCGGCGCCCCGGGCGAGGGCGGCTCCCCGGGCGCGGGCGGCATGAGGGTCAGATGACGCACCGGCACCAGCTCGACCCGCGGGTCCTGGGCGATCTCCTCGGCCTTGTACGCGTCGCCCGGCGGACAGGCGACGACAAACCGGCTCTCCAGGCCCGGATGGGCCCGCAGATAGGTGCCGAGCGGCCGGTCGGCACCGAGGACCAGCGTGCTGCGGCCGGCGAGCGCGGCGGGGTCCGCCTCCCACAGCGGAGGCAGCTCCAGACCCCGGTGACCGCCGATCCAACCGGCGTCCTCGGGCCGCAGCGACCCCACGCCGGTGGCGACCACGGCGTACGGCGCGGTCAGCAGCAGCCCGGGGCCGGTCGCCGCCCCCGCGGGCACGGTGACGACCTCCACCCGGTCCTCATGGGTGTCGATCCGCACGGCCCGCCGGCCGAGTTCCGCCCGGCACAGACCGGAGCGGGCGACATCCGCCCTGATCGCCGCCGCCAGCGCGGGGCCGGTGGGGAAGCCGATCACATTGCTGAGCACCGGAACGCGCTCCAGCGCCCGGCACAGCGAGTCGTCCGACTCGACGAGCACGGACCGGATTCCGAGGCCCGCCGCCATCACCACGGCGGCGCAGCCGGCCGGGCCCCCACCGACGACGATCAGGTCGGCGTCCATGGTGGTCTCCGCCTCCGTCTCCGTTTCCGTCATCGCTCCCCACCCTTCCCTCGACTCCCTGCCCCTCGTCACGGGGCTCTGCCTACGGGGCTCCCACCCCGCCCTCCGTCTCGTCCTCCGTTCCGGCCTGCCCGGGGCCGTACAGGTCGCGGTACGCCGGGAACACGCCACCCGGCCCGTCCACCCCTTCGGCCGCCAGCACCGCCTTGACCACCGCCCGCGTCAGCACATCCGCCCCGGCGGCCAGGATCTCGTTCAGCGCCCCGGCCTCCAGGTGCACCCCGAACGCCGGGTCCTGGCTGCCTTCCGTGCCCTCGGGCACAAGCGGGCGGTCGCCCGTCGCCAGGGCGAAGACCGTGTCGCCGTCGGACAGCAGATGCACAGGTCGCACCGCGCGCGCCAGGCCGTCGTGTGCCGTGCCCGCGAGCTTGTGCGCCTGGGCCCGGGTGAGCGCCGCGTCCGTGGCGACCACCGCCAGGGTGGTGTTCAGCGGCGGCCGCACGGACGCCGCCGAGCGCCGCTCCGACTCGGCCCGCGCGGCCGCCAGGCGACGCTGTGCCCTGGCGTGCTCCGCCTCGGCGGGGCGGCGGGCCCGGCCGCCGGCCGCCGGTGCGTACGCCTCGGCGAACCACTCCCCGTACAGCTCGCCCGTCAGCGGGTCGATCACCGAGCCCGCCGCGTTGACCGCGGCCAGGGCGGCCACGGTGATCCCCGACGGCAGGACCACGCTCGCCGATCCGACGCCTCCCTTGACGCCGCCCGCCACCGCGCCCGTGCCGGCGCCCACATTGCCCTGCGCGACCGGCGCGCCCAGGTCCGTTCCGGCCGCGGCCTCGATGGCCTCACGGCCCAGCGCGGCGTCCGGCCGGGCCCGCCAGTCGCCGCCCCGCCCGAGGTCGAAGAGGGCGGCGGCCGGTACCACCGGCACCACCTGCGCCGGGTCGGGGCCGACCCGGAAGCCACGGCCGTGCTCCTCCAGCCAGGCGGCCACCCCGGAGGCGGCGTCCAGGCCGAACGCGCTGCCGCCGGTCAGCACGAGGGCATCGACGCGCTGGACGAGGTTGCGCGCGTCGAGGGCATCGGTCTCGCGGGTGCCGGGGCCGCCGCCCCGGACGTCGACCGCGGCGATCGCACCCCCTTCCGGGGCCAATACGACGGTCGTGCCGGTGAGTTGGCCGCCACCGGTCCGCCGCGCATGACCGACGCGCAGTCCGGGTACATCCGTCAGGGCGTCGGCCCGGCCGGGGTGGGCAGGGCGGGGTGTCCTCGGGTCGGTATCCATGGGCGCTATGCGTAGCACGGACCCGCCCGCGCGGCAGCCGGGCCCCGCATCAACAGGACGTTCATCAGACGTTGATGGGGTGGCGGCAGGCTGTGCGATATGCCGTTCGCCCGCGTCCGAAGGAAGATCAACGTGCCCCGTACCTCTCGGACGGAGGAGCTCCCGACCCTGGCCGCCGCCGCGCGGCAGGCCCCCCGGGTCGCCCTCCGCTGGATCAGTGAGCCGGACTGCGAGGAAGAGCTGACCCATGCCGAGCTGCTGGACCAAGCAGGCCGCGCGGCGGCGGCCCTGACTCGGCTCGGCGTGCGGGCGGGGGACCGGGTGGCGGTCCATCTGCCGCTGATCCCCGAGTCCGTGATCGCCACCCTCGCCTGCGGCCGCCTCGACGCCGTACGCTCCACGCTTCCCATCGGGCTGCGGGTGCACGAACTGCGCGACCGGCTGGCGGAGATGGACGCGAAGTTGCTGATCACCGCCGACGGCAACTGGCGGCGCGAGGAGCCGCAGCCGCTCAAGCCGCTGATCGACCGGGCGCTGGCCGGCAGCGTGCGCATACCGAAGGTCCTGGTCGTCCACCGGCTGGCCCGCCCCGTGTCCTGGACGCCCGGCCGGGACCTGTGGTGGCACGAGCAGCTGGCCGCTGCCGCCGACTCGTCGTCCGGCCAGCCGTACGCTTGACCCATGAGCAACGCCCCCGACCCCGGACCGCGCGACCCGGCCGCCGCGCTGATCTTCGACGACCCGCTGGCGGAGCGGTCCTCGGACGACACGGACCGTGGCTGGGGCGAGCGCCCGTCCGGCCGCGACTCCGGAGACGGCACCGACAGTGCCGCGGATCTGGCCCGCTTCCTGGACGAGAAGCCGCCCCACCACCTCTGAGCGCCGAGGGCGCCGGGAGCGCCGGGGGCCCGAGGGCTCAGGTGCCCGATCGGCTGCCGCGCTGCGCGACCAGCTCGTCCCTTATCTCGCGGAGCAGCGCGATCTCGGCGCTCTCCTTGTCGGCCTGCTCTTCCTCTTCCCTCTGCTCCTTGGCGGCCTTGCGCGCCAGATAGCGCGACATCGGCAGCACCATCAGGAAGTACACGACCGCCGCCGTGATCAGGAAGGTGAGCACGGCGCTCAGCACCGTGCCCCAGAAGATGGGGATGCCCTTGACGACCTCGCCCGCCGCGTTCGTCTCGCAGGGCGCCTGCAGACAGGAGTGGTACTTCTCCAGGTCCTTGGTGCCGAAGGCGCCGACAACCGGATTGATCAAGCCCTTCACTATGGAGTTCACGACCCCCGTGAACGCGGCTCCGACCACGACCGCGACGGCCAGATCGATCACGTTGCCCCGCATCAGGAAGGCCTTGAAGCCATCCATGACGCTCTTCTTCTCCTCGCTCAACCCTCTGCCTCTCTCTCGCCGCGCCGGTTCTGGAGCGGACGGCTCCGCAACCTACGGTCAAGATCGGCACAGCGCCACCGCCAACCGCGACGTGGTCGCCGCGCCGGCCAGGGCGGCAGCCGTCGTCCGGGGCACCGCGAGCACCACCAGCGCCCCGCCGCCCATCGCTTGGGAATCCCCGGTGTCGAAGTCGCCGGGGTCGAAGTCGCCGGGGTCGAGATCCCCGGCCCCGGTCTCCGCCGCGGCGCGCACCGGCCGCGGCCGCGGCACATCGGTCACCTCCACGCCGCGAGCGATCACGTGCGCGGCGGCAGGGCCGCGAGTCTGACCGGTCCCCGGGGCGGCCAGCACATCCACCCGGTCGCCGGGGCGCAGCAGCCGCACCGCCGCCGCGTCGGCGATCCGGACCGGAGCGGACACCACGGCCGGGCGCGGCTCGCGCCGGACGCTCTCCGGCGGTGAGGAAGCCGCCGGGCTCGGGTCTCCGCCGCCGGACGGCGCGGCGGCCGCCAGCGCCGCCGCGGTCATCGCCAGCCCCGCCGCCATCGAGCGCCGTCGCCGCCGTAACGCACGCCGGAGCCGATGGCCGCCGCGGCCCACCCGCACCGGCCCGAACCGGGGAACCGCGCACGTCGGGGGAGTGCGACGGGACCGCTCGGCCCAGGACGGCGCCGGGCGGGGCCGGGACACGGGCAGAGGGGATGAGGAGAGGGAAAGAGGTGGAGGAGAGGGAAGAGACGAAGAAGGGCAAGGAGAGGGACGGAACGGATCGGACACGGCAATCACCGCCTGTCGTGCGAGGCCGGGAGCTTCTGACCCCTCCACGATGCCCGCCCGCCCCGAATCCCGCTCCGGCCTGTGCACAACCCCCAGGCTGTGGACAACTCCGTCACCCGCGCGGGTAAAGCCGACACGGGTGGACCCTCGTGGGTAAAACCCTCACGGGTAAAGCCCGCGCGGGTAGAACCCCTCCGCCGCTAAGGCAGTTCGATCCCCAGGTCCCAGCCGTCGTGCCCATGCCCGCACAGACAGTCCCGCGCATCGGTGGCCGGCAGCGCGCCCACCGCGTCGAAGAGCACGTCGCGCAGCCGCTCCAAGTTCTCCCCGAACACCCGCAGCACCTCGCCGTGCGAGACGCCCTCGCCCGTCTCCGCCCCCGCGTCCAGGTCCGTGACCAGGGTCAACGACGTGTAGCAGAGCTCCAGTTCACGGGCCAGCACGGCCTCCGGATGCCCCGTCATGCCGACCACCGACCATCCCTGCGCCGCGTGCCACCGCGACTCGGCCCGGGTGGAGAAGCGCGGCCCCTCGATCACGCACAGCGTGCCGCCGTCCACCGGCTCCCAGCCGCGCCCGCGCGCCGCCGCCACCGCGGCCTGCCGTCCGGCCGGGCAGTACGGATCGGCGAAGGTGGTGTGCACCACGTTCGGCACCCGCCCGTCCGGCAGCGGCTCGCCGTCGAAATAGGTCTGGACACGGCCCTTCGTACGGTCCACGAGCTGGTCCGGTACCAGCAGCGTGCCCGGTCCGTACTCCGGCCGCAGCCCGCCCACCGCGCACGGGCCGAGGACCTGGCGCACGCCGACCGAGCGCAGCGCCCACAGGTTGGCGCGGTAGTTGATCCGGTGCGGGGGCAGGTGGTGCTTACGGCCGTGGCGCGGGAGGAATGCGACCCGCCGCCCCGCGACCTCGCCGAGGAAGAGTGAGTCGCTCGGCGCGCCATAGGGGGTCTCGACAGTGATCTCGGTCACATCGTCGAGGAAGGAGTAGAACCCCGACCCGCCGATGACCCCTATCTCCGCATGCGTGCTGCTGGTGTCCGCCATGCGGTCACCCTAGCCAGCGCCGCCCGCGCATACGAACATCCCGCCGACTCGCCCCTGGGGGCGGGTGGCGGGATGTCGTATGTGATTGAGACGGCTGCGGGTCAGGCGGCCGACGAGCTGCCGGCCGACGCGGCCGACGACGAAGAGCCCGAGGAGGACGTCGAGGAGGTCGACGACGAAGACGTGTCCGAGGACGAGGACGAGGACGAGGACGACGACGAAGCCGACGAGGAACCCTCGCTCTTCGCGGACGCCGACTTGGCTGTGCCGCTCGTGCTGCTGGACGAGGAGCCGCGGCTGTCGTTCCGGTAGAAGCCGGAGCCCTTGAAGACGATACCGACCGCCGAGAACACCTTCTTCAGGCGTCCGTTGCAGTTGGGGCACTCGGTGAGCGCGTCGTCGGTGAACTTCTGCACCGCCTCGAGGCCCTCGCCGCACTCGGTGCACTGGTACTGATAGGTCGGCACTTACTCCTCCTGGCACTCTCACTCAGTGAGTGCTAACGACGCTCCATAGTGCAGTATTCCCGCTCGCCAGTCCACTGCGGCGGGCAATACGGTGACCCATTCCACGTGGCCGCGGGTCCCCGGCCGCCCCGGGCCGGACCCCGCGTGCCGGACCCCGCGTGATCGCGAACCGGCCCCCGCCCGTACCGCCGCCGGGTCACTGGCCGGTCGTGCCCAGCCAGCCCGCCAGCTTGCCGCCCTGGCCCACCGCCCGCAGCCGCTCCTCCGCCGCGTCCCGCACCGGGTCCGTGGCCACGACCAGCAGCTCGTCGCCGCGCCGCAGCACGGTCGACGGCTGCGGTACGAAGCTCTTCTCGTCCCGTACGACCAAGGTGACCGCGGCCCCCGTCGGCAGCCGCAGCTCGCCGACCTCCACGCCGTGCATCTTGGAGTGCTCGGGGATCGAAACCGACAGCAGATGGCCGCGCAGCCGCTCCAGCGGCGCCGACTCGATACCGAGGTCCGCCGCCGCCTCCTCCTCGCCCAGGCGCAGCCGGCGCGCCAGCCAGGGCAGCGTCGGGCCCTGCACCAGGGTGTAGACGATCACCAGCACGAAGACGATGTTGAAGACGCGGCGGCTGTCGGGCACGTTCGAGACCATCGGGATGGTGGCGAGCACGATCGGCACCGCGCCGCGCAGCCCCGCCCACGACAGCAGCGCCTTCTCCCGCCAGGGCACCCGGAAGGGCAGCGAGCTCACCAGTACCGAGACCGGCCGGGCCACGGCCGTCAGCACCAGCCCGACTCCGATGGCCGGCCAGACGTCGTCGCCCAGCTCATGCGGGGTGACCAGCAGGCCGAGCAGCACGAACATCCCGATCTGTGCGATCCAGCCGAGCCCCTCGGCGAAGCCGCGCGTCGCCGGCCAGTGCGGCAGCTTCGCGTTCCCCATGATCAACGAGGCCAGATAGACGGCGAGGAAGCCGGAGCCGTGGGCCAGCGCCCCGCCCGCGTACGCGATCACGGCGATCGCCATCACCGCGATCGGGTACAGACCCGAGGCGGGCAGTGCCACATGCCGCAGCCCGAACGCCCCCAGCCAGCCGATCGCCAGCCCCACCACCGCGCCGATGGCCAGCTCCAGAGTGATCTCGCCGAGCAGCACGTACCACGGGCTCACCCCGCCCTGGGCGGAGAAGGCGACCACCAGGATCACCACCGGGGCGTCGTTGAAGCCGGACTCCGCCTCCAGGGCGCCCGTGAGCCTCCTGGGCAGCGGCACCTTGCGCAGCACCGAGAAGACCGCCGCGGCGTCCGTGGACGACACCACCGCCCCGATGATCAGCGCCTGCCGCCAGTCGAGCCCGACCAGATAGTGCGCGGCCGTCGCCGTGACCCCGACGCTCACCGCGACGCCGACCGTGGACAGCACCGCGGCGAGCGGCAGGGCGGGTTTGATTTCCCGCCACTTCGTGCCGAGGCCGCCCTCGGCCAGGATGATCACAAGGGCGGCATAGCCGAGTACCTGCGTGAGCTCGGCATCTTCGAAGACGACGCCGATCCCGTCCTGCCCGATCGCGACGCCGAGGCCGAGGTAGATGAGCAGGGTCGGCAGCCCGCTGCGGCTCGAGACCCTGACGGCCGCCACTGCTACGAGCAGGACGAGTGAGCAGATCAGCAGGAGTTCGTTGAGGTGGTGGACAGTCAGCGGCCGAACCTTTCTCACGGGAGCGGCCGGAAGGCTCCCCGACCGACCGGAACTTCATTGCCTTACCTAACATTTTACGGGTTCTTGACGCGGGTGGCTCACATCGATTTTTCAGGGGCGATGGCCGGGGGACGGCCCCAGCCATGACTCCGCGTAGGGGAGGCGACAGCGCTGCGCCTATGGTTGCTCCAGCACTCCAGGATCACCCTGCCCCTCGAAGGACAGCGATGCCCGCCAACAAAAACGGCCCTTCTGGCAAAAAGAAGGGCCGACGTGCCCGCCTGATCGTGATCGCAGTCGTGCTGCTGCTCGTGGGGGGCGTCGGGTACGGCTCGTACTGGAGCATCAGTACGGTCCGTGCCTCTTTCCCGGAGACGACGGGGTCGCTCCAGCTCAAGGGCCTGTCCGGGCCCGTCCAGGTCAAGCGTGACGGCTATGGCATACCGCAGCTCTACGCGAACACCCCCGAGGATCTCTTCCGCGCCCAGGGGTACGTCCAGGCCCAGGACCGCTTCTGGGAGATGGATGTGCGCCGCCACATGACGGCGGGCAGGCTCTCCGAGATGTTCGGCTCCGGACAGGTGGAGACCGACGCGTTCCTGCGCACCCTGGGCTGGCACCGGGTCGCGAAGCAGGAGTACGACACCAAGCTGTCGCCGGCGACCAAGAAGTACTTGCGGGCCTATGCCGACGGCGTCAACGCCTACCTCGCGGATCACAAGGGCAAGGAGTTGTCCGTCGAGTACGCGGCCTTGGAGTTCGAGCACGACTACACGCCCGAGAAGTGGACCCCGGTCGACTCGGTGGCCTGGCTCAAGGCCATGGCGTGGGACCTGCGCGGCAATATGCAGGACGAGGTCGACCGGGCGCTGGCCTCCAGCCGGCTGAAGCCCGAGGAGATCGAGGAGCTGTACCCGTCCTACCCGTACGGCCGCAACAAGCCGATCGTGGACAGCGGCGCGGTGAACGACATCACCAAGGCGTTCGACCCCAAGGCGACCGCCACGGACACGTCCGCCGACTCCACCGCGAACGGCGCTGCGGGCGCCACCGGGGGCTTCCAGACCCAGCTCTCCTCGCTCTCCAAGACCCTGGACGACATCCCGGCGCTGCTCGGCCCGAACGGCACCGGCATCGGCTCCAATTCCTGGGTGGTCGCCGGGCGGTACACCACCACCGGCAAGCCGCTGCTCGCCAACGACCCGCACCTGGCCCCGCAGCTGCCGTCCGTCTGGTACCAGATGGGCCTGCACTGCAACCAGGTCAGCAGCGCGTGCCCGTACGACGTGGCGGGCTACACCTTCTCCGGCATGCCGGGCGTGGTCATAGGTCACAACCAGGACATCGCCTGGGGCATGACCAATCTGGGCGCGGATGTGACCGATCTCTACCTTGAGAAGGTCACCGACGAGGGCTACCTCTACGACGGCAAGCAGATCCCCTTCAAGACCCGCGAGGAGACCATCAAGGTCGCCGACGGCAAGTCCAGGACGATCACGGTCCGCTCCACCAGGCACGGTCCGATCGTCTCCGACCGTGACGACGAACTCGGGGACGTCGGCAAGAGCGCGCCGGTCGGCAGTGAGGTCGGCGACGTGGCCCCCGACCGCGGTGACGGCTACGCGGTCTCACTCCGCTGGACCGCGCTGGACCCCTCCAACACCATGGACGCGGTCTTCGAGCTCAACACCGCCAAGAACTTCACGGACTTCCGCAAGGCGGCCCGCGACTTCGCCGTCCCGTCCCAGAACCTGATCTACGCCGACACCAAGAACCACATCGGCTACCAGGCGCCCGGCAAGATCCCCATGCGCGCCAAGGGCGACGGCCGCTACCCGGCGCCCGGCTGGGACTCGCGCTACGAGTGGAACGGCTACATCCCGCAGGCCGAGCTGCCCTGGGACTACGACCCCGAGCGCGGCTACATCGTCACCGCCAACCAGGCCGTCATAGGCAAGGACTACAAGTACAAGCTGACCGACGACTGGGGATACGGGGCGCGCAGCCAGCGGATAACCGACCTGATCGAGTCGAAGATCAAGGACAACGGGAAGATCTCGACCGACGACATGCAGTCCATGCAGATGGACAACAGCAGCGAGATCGCCGAGCTGCTGACTCCGTACCTGCTGAAGATCGACGTCAAGAGCGACTACGTCAGGGGCGCGCAGAAGCTCCTGGAGGGCTGGGATTACACCCAGGACTCGGACTCCCCGGCCGCCGCCTATTTCAACGCCGTCTATCGCAACGTTCTTATGCTCGCGTTCGGAAATAAACTTCCGAAGGAGCTGCGGGTGAAGGGCCAGTGCCTGCGGGTCCGGCCCGCCGATGACTCCGGCCCCGCCGAGGACCTGGACGGCAACGCCCGGCTGGTGCGCGAGTGCGGCCAGCGCGACGCGGCGTCGGCCCAGCCGGACGGTGGCGACCGCTGGTACGAGATCATTCGGAAGATCATCAAGGATCCGAAGAACAAGTGGTGGAAGACCACCGGCACCCGCCTCGAGCCCGCCGCCACCAACCGGGACGAGCTCCTGGCGGAGGCCATGAAGGACGCGCGCTCCGAGCTCACCGCCAAGCTGGGCAAGGACATCAACAGCTGGAGCTGGGGCCGGCTGCACCAGCTCACGCTGAAGAACCAGACCCTGGGCACCGAGGGCCCGGGCGTGGTGCAGTGGCTTCTCAACCGCGGCCCCTGGAACCTGTCCGGCGGCGAGGGCGCGGTCAACGCCACCGGGTGGAACGCGGCGGGCGGCTACGGGGTCACCTGGGTGCCGTCGATGCGGATGGTCGTCAACCTCGACAATCTGGACAAGTCGCGGTGGATCAACCTCACCGGCGCCTCCGGGCACGCCTACAACGCCCACTACACCGACCAGACGGAGAAGTGGGCGAAGGGCGAGCTGCTGCCCTGGTCCTTCAGTAAGAGCGCGGTGGAGAAGTCGACGGACGACGAGCTGGCGCTCACGCCCTGACACCTCCGTCCCCTCCGTGAGACGACTCCGCGAGTCGACTCCAGAAGGCGACTCCACGAGGCGACGCACGCCCCTCGCCGAGCCCCCGCCCCCGTGGCGGAGAGGCTCAGCGGGGGGCGTGCGGCTGTGTCGGGCGGCGCGGGCGGCCCTATGCGGGGCCCTGCGTAGGGCCCTGGGCGGCGCGGAAGCGGTGCACCGCCGACGGGGTGATCGCCGCGTGCACCGGCCGGTCGTGGGCCTCGCCCGGGACATCGTCGAGCACCTCACCGTCGTACAGCAGCACCACCAGCGCCGGGCGGGCCCCCGCCCGGTCCAGCCGGGCCAGCACGCGGTCGTACGAGCCGCCGCCGCGGCCCAGCCGCACCCCGCGCCGGTCCACCGCCAGCCCGGGCAGCAGCACGACGTCCGCCCCGGTGACCGCCTCCGGGCCCAGCCGCGGCCCCTCCGGCTCCAGCAGCCCCCGCCGGGCGCGCACCAGCCGGCCGGGGCCCTCGTCCCGGCCCCAGTCGAGGTCGTTGTCCTCCATCAGGACCGGGAGCAGCACCCGCACGCCACGCGCGCGCAGCGCCTCCCTCAGGCCCTCTGTGCCGGGCTCGCCGCCGATCGAGACATAGGCGGCCACCGTGCGCGCCTCCGCGAGCTCCGGCAGCTCCAGCGCGCGACACGCCAGGCGCGACCGGGCGTCCGCGATGTCATCCGCCGTCAACCTGGCTCTTACCGCCAGGAGGCTTCGCCGCAACTCCGGCTTACTACCTTCGATGTTGATCATTGAGCGCGCAAACCTCCTGTCTCATGTCATATTCACCGAATCCTCATGATCCGCCCAAAGGCACCCGATAGGGTTCGGTACATGACTCAAGCGCGTACTCGGATCAGCAAGGCTGTCATCCCTGCCGCGGGGCTCGGAACCCGCTTCCTGCCGGCCACCAAGGCCACCCCCAAGGAGATGCTGCCGGTCGTCGACAAGCCGGCGATCCAGTACGTCGTCGAGGAAGCCGTCACCGCCGGGCTGTCCGATGTGCTCATGATCACGGGTCGTAACAAGCGGCCCCTGGAGGATCACTTCGACCGCAACTACGAGCTCGAAGAGGCCCTGAGCCGCAAGGGCGACGAGACCCGACTCGCCCGCGTCCAGGAGTCCAGCGATCTCGCGACCATGCACTACGTCCGCCAGGGCGACCCCAGGGGCCTGGGCCATGCCGTGCTCTGCGCCGCCCCGCACGTCGGTGACCAGCCCTTTGCCGTGCTCCTCGGCGACGACCTCATCGATGCCCGCGACCCGCTCCTGTCCCAGATGGTCGAGGTGCAGGAGCAGCACGGCGGCAGCGTCATCGCCCTGATGGAGGTGGACCCCGCCCAGATCCACCTCTACGGCTGCGCCGCCGTCAAGCCGACCCTGGACGGGGAGGTGGTGCGGGTGACCGGGCTTGTCGAGAAGCCGGACCCGGCCGACGCGCCCAGCAACTACGCCGTCATCGGCCGCTATGTCCTCGACCCCGCCGTCTTCGACGTGCTCCGCGCCACCGAGCCCGGGCGCGGCGGCGAGATCCAGCTCACCGACGCGCTCCAGGCGCTGGCCGCCGATCCGGACCTCGGCGGGCCGGTCCACGGGGTCGTCTTCAAGGGGCGCCGGTACGACACAGGCGACCGTGGCGACTATCTGCGTGCCATTGTCAGACTCGCGTGCGAACGTGAAGACCTGGGCCCGGATTTCCGGGACTGGCTTCGCCGTTACGTCACCGAGGAGATGTAGCACTGTGAGCAGCACCGCAGCCCGCGCCACTGACCAGGGCCCCAGCGAAGACCCGGGCCGGGGGCCGCGGCCCGGTGCGTCCGGCCGGGGCGAGGGGCGGGGCGGGGGCGAGGGCGGTGACCGCTTCTGGACGGTGGCCGAGCACCTGGACGACATCCTCGGCCATCTCAACCCCCTCGACCCCATCGAGCTCCAGCTGCTCGAGGCCCAGGGCTGCGTCCTCGTCGAGGACATCACCGTCCCCTCCGCTCTCCCGCCGTTCGACAACAGCTCCATGGACGGCTACGCGGTCCGTACGGCCGATATCGGGGCGGCGACGGAGGACTACCCCGCGGTGCTCACCGTCGTCGGCGACATCGCGGCGGGCAGCGAGTCCGCGCCCGCCGTCGGCCCCGGCGAGGCCGCCCGCATCATGACCGGCGCCCCGCTGCCGCCCGGCGCCCAGGCCGTCGTGCCCGTCGAGTGGACGGACGGCGGCCTCGGCGAGGGCCCGGTCACCACCATGCCCGCCCACAGCGAGGCCCCCGAGGGCGCGAGCGGCAGAGTGCGCGTGTTCCGCCCCGCCACGACCGGCCAGCATGTGCGCGCCCGCGGCTGCGACGCGGCGGCGGGCGAGCTGGCGCTGGGGGCCGGCACGGTCCTGGGCGCACCGCAGATCGGCCTGCTGGCCGCGCTCGGGCGGGCCAGGGTCAAGGTGCGGCCGCGGCCGCGCGTCGTGGTGCTGTCGACCGGCAGCGAGCTGGTCCAGCCCGGCCAGGAGGCGGGCCCCGGCCGGATCCACGACTCCAACAGCTTCCAGCTCACCGCCGCCGCGCGGGACGCCGGGGCGATCGCCTACCGGGTGGGCTCGGTCGCCGACGACGCCGGGACGCTGCGCGCGACCGTCGAGGACCAGCTGAGCCGGGCGGACATCGTGGTCACCAGCGGCGGCGTCAGCGTTGGCGCGTACGACGTGGTCAAGGAGGCCATGGGGGAGGTCGAGTTCCGCAAGCTGGCCATGCAGCCGGGCAAGCCCCAGGGCTTCGGCCGGGTCGGCCCGGACCGCGTCCCGTTCATCGCCCTCCCCGGAAACCCGGTCAGCGCGTATGTCTCCTTCGAGCTGTTCGTGCGGCCCGCCATCCGCACCCTCATGGGCACCGGCCCCGTCCACCGCCCCCTGGTGCGGGCGCGCTGCCCCGAGGGCGTCGCGTCCTCCCCTCGGGGGCGCCGCCAGTTCCTGCGCGGCTGGTACGAGCCCCCGGGCGTGGACGGCGGGGCGGGTCTCGTCACCCCTGTGGGCGGCGCCGGATCCCACCTGGTCAAGGCGCTGGCGCACGCGAACGCGCTGATCGTCGTCCCCGAGGAGACCACGGAGGTCGCCGCGGGCGCCGAAGTGGACGTCGTCCTGCTCACGTGAACGCACTCGTCGTCGCCCGCTGCGGGTTGGCAGCTGTTGTTTCGGATGTTGGCCGTGATTGGCCGGTGTGTCCCTCGTCCGGGTGAATGGGGGCGGTTTCCGGGAGCCTGTGTGTGCGGGAACGCATGATCGGTGGTGGCAATTGAGTTCGTGATGTCCTGGGGGGAGGGGGAGGGGGAGGGGGAGGGCGGTGGCGCGTCAGCGGGGGAGGAGGCGTGTGTTGCGTACGATTGCGCCGTCGTTCACTGTGTCCGCGCCGTCGGGTGCCCGGATTCGGGACCGGCTGCGCATCGATGTCGGGGATGAGAAGGCCCTCACCCTGGTCGGGCAGCACCTCGGCCGTCATCAACGGGCGGATCTCGCTGAGCGCGTGGCGATCGGCCTGGTGCCGGTGAAGGAAGCCCGGCGGGCCGAGCGGAAGAAGAAGCTGACCGGCGTGTCGTCGTCGCGCTGGGCCGGGGCGATGACCCGTGTCAGCGAGGACCAGTACCAGCTCAGCGTGCGCTGCCTGTGCGACGAGCGAACCGGGCTCCGCCGCGCTATCGGGAAGATCGCCCGCCGCCTCGCGGTGCCGTGCGGGCAGCGCAGGGGCAGGGTGCGCGGCTACCAGGACCGGGGCGAACGCTTCCAGAAACAGCGCCGCCTCCAAGCACTCCAAGCGCGCCTTGCCGTGGTCGAGCGGCGCATCGCCGGGGGGCGGCCGTCCGTGGTCGTGGGCGGGCGTCGTCTGGCGAAGCTGCGGCATCACCTGGATCAGGCCCGTCTCACCGCCGGGGAGTGGCGCGGGCGGTGGGATGCGGCCCGGCTGTTCCTCACCGCGGATGGCGAATCCGGGGCCCCGCACGGGAACTACACCATCACGGTGGATCCGGCCGACGGCAGCGTGAGGATCGTGCTGCCCGAACCGCTCAGGCATCTGGCGAACGCGCCACGTGGCCGCTACCGGTTGGCCTGCACCGTCACGTTCCACCACCGCAGGGAGGAGTGGCTGGACCGCGTCACCACGCATCAGGCTGTCCGCTATGACATCGTGCGGGACCCGGTGCGTGGCCGCTGGTACCTCGACGCCTCGTGGTCGGCGGCGAAGGACACGCTGCCGTCACCGCAGGAGATCCGGGCGGCGGGCGGGCGAATGCTCGGGGTCGATCTGAACGCCGACCACCTCGCAGCCTGCGTGCTCGACCCGCACGGCAACCCGGTCGGCGAACCGCTCACAGTGCCGCTGGAGTTGACGGGCGAGGCGTCCCGGCGGGATGGCAGAATGCGGGCCGCTGTCACCTCACTGATCCAGATCGCCAAGATGCACGGTTGCACCGGGATCGTGGTGGAGAACCTGGGCTTCACCGAGGCCCGGCACACGGGCCGGGAGACGATGGGGCGCGGCTGGCGGGGCAAGGCCTTCCGCCGCACAGTGGCCTATCCCCACCGCCAGGTTCCGGGAACGCCTGCGCGGCATGGCCTACCACCAAGGGCTGACCCTGATCGCTGTGGACCCGGCCTATACCTCCCGCTGGGGCGCCCAGCACTGGCAGGCACCTCTCGACGATCAATCGAAGACCATGGTCACCGGGCATCATGCGGCCGCGGTGGCGATCGGCAGACGCGGCCTGGGACAACGGATCCGGCGTCGGCCAGGTGTGACCGCTTTCGACCGGAGGATCGGACAGCGGAGAGCTACCGGCCAGACCACATCCACACCCAGGCCACGTGGGACCACGAGCCCACCCAGGACCACAGGCACGCCCCACCAGGGCGGCAAGACCTGCCGGAGCCGAAGTGACCCGCCCGTGCCGCTCCCCGCACCCAGGACCGTTCGGGGTGCACCCGGCACCAGACACCTCCCACCTGGACCGGAATGTGCTGATGTGGCCGACGCAGGTCAACACCACTAGGAACGGTACGGTGTCGTCCCACAGGAGCCACCTGGCCCGGACCGGGAGAACGATGAGCAGCGCCCAGGACCATCTCACCCATCTCGACCCATCGGGCGCGGCGCGCATGGTCGACGTCTCGGACAAGGACGTCACCGCCCGCACCGCCCGCGCCAGCGGCCGTGTGCTCGTCGCCCCGCGCGTCGTGGAGCTGCTGCGCGGCGACGGCGTCCCCAAGGGCGATGCGATCGCCACCGCGCGGATCGCGGGCATCATGGGCGCCAAGCGCACCCCGGACCTGATCCCGCTGTGCCATCCGCTCGCCGTCTCGGGCGTGACCGTGGACCTCGCGGTCGCCGACGACGCGGTGGAGATCATCGCCACGGTCCGCACCACCGACCGCACGGGCGTCGAGATGGAGGCGCTGACGGCGGTCAGCGTGGCCGCGCTGACGGTGATCGACATGGTGAAGGCCGTCGACAAGTCCGCCGTCATCACGGACGTCCGGGTGGAGGAGAAGACGGGCGGCAAGTCCGGCGACTGGAGCCGGGCATGAGCGGCTCACCGACGTACCGCGCCCTGGTCGTCACCGCGTCCAACCGCGCCGCCGCCGGGGTCTACGCCGACAAGGGCGGCCCGCTGCTCGTGGAGGGGCTGGCGGCGCTGGGCCTGGCGGTCGACGGGCCACGGGTGGTCCCCGACGGCGATCCGGTGGAGGCGGCCCTGCGTGACGCGGTGGCCGCTTCGTACGATGTCGTCGTGACCACGGGCGGCACGGGCATCTCGCCCACCGACCGCACCCCCGAGGCGACCCGCCGGGTGCTGGACTACGAGGTTCCGGGCATCGCGGAGGCGGTCCGCGCCGAGGGCCTGGCCAAGGTGCCCACCGCCGCGCTCTCCCGCGGCCTGGCCGGGGTCGCCGGGCCGACCCTGATCGTCAACCTGCCGGGGTCGACCGGCGGCGTACGGGACGGGCTCGCGGTCCTGGGGCGGCTTCTGGTCCATGCGGTCGAGCAGTTGCGCGGCGGCGACCACCCCAGACCGGCCGACTCTCCTGATCCCGCCGGCCCCGCACACCCCGCCGACACCAGTCGCTCCACCGACACCGGTGGCCCCACCGACACCGATGGCCCCGCCGACACCGGTCGGCCCACCGACCCCACGGGTCCCACCGCCCCCACCGGTCCGGCCGGGAGCGCGCGCTGAACGCGCCCTGGCCGGTCGCGCTGGCGGACGGCGACACGATCCTTCGCCCCATAAAGCTGCGCGACCAGCGCGCGTGGCGCGAGGTCAACCAGCGCAACCGGGACTGGCTGCGCCCCTGGGAGGCCACCATTCCGCCGCCCCCGCCCGGCGGCCCCGTCACCCACCGGCCCACCTACCGCCAGATGGTCCGCCATCTGCGCGCCGAGGCGCACGCCGGGCGGATGCTGCCCTTCGTGGTGGAGTACCAGGGGCGGCTCGCCGGACAGCTGACGGTGGCCGGAATCACCTGGGGCTCGATGTGCTCGGGCCATATCGGCTATTGGGTCGACGAGGCGGTCGCCGGCCGCGGGGTGATGCCGACCGCCGTCGCGCTCGCGACCGACCATTGCTTCCGTACGGTCGGACTGCACCGCATCGAGGTGTGCATCAGGCCCGAGAACGGGCCGAGCCGCCGGGTGGTGGAGAAACTGGGATTCCGCGAGGAGGGGCTGCGCCCCCGCTACCTCCATATCGACGGCGCCTGGCGCGATCACCTGGTCTTCGCCCTCACGGCGGAGGAGGTTCCCGAGGGTCTGCTGGCGCGGTGGCACCGGATGCGGCCGGGCGCATCACAGAAATAAAATATTTGTTCGAAATAAGTGTTCGATAACCTCCGCCAATTGAGCACATTCCCATCCTGGTCATCCCAACAATCACAAAAAAAGTTCGAGATATCAGCCAGATCGTGCGACACACCGCGCCAATTGGCAGATGGCCTCGCGCGGACCCCTCTACCGTGTGACCGTGAGCAGCAGTGGCCTCATCTACGCAGTCATCGTCGGGGCCTGGGCCGCCTATTTGGTGCCGATGTGGCTCCGTAGGCAGGACGAGCTCAATGAAGCCCGTCCCACGGAGCGCTTCAGCACCGCCATCCGGCTGTTGTCCGGACGGGCGGGCATGGAGCGTCGTTACGCCAAGGAACGGGCGGAGCTCGAGGCCCTCGGGGGCCTGGAGGACCAGGACGGCCGCGCCGACGACGCGGACCGCCCCGAGGCCGGGGGAGACGCCGCCGGCCCGGACCGGCGGGTGGCCGAGCCGGGCGCCGTGACCGACGCGGTCGACGTCCGGGCCTTCGCCGACCCCGTGACCATGCGCGCGCCCGTGCCGCCCCACGCCGCACCGCCCGCCGACGGCCCCGCCCCGGTCTCTCCTGCCTCTCCCGCCTCTCCCGTGGGAGCCTCCGGCCCGTCCCCCGGCACCGCGGCCCGCAACCCGCGCGCGAAGGTGCTGGCGCGCCGCCGGCGCACCACCATCGTTCTCTTCGTCGGCTTCACCCTCGGCGCGGTCGTCGCGGCGGTCGGCGGCCTCACCTTCCTGTGGGCCCCGGGCCTCCCGGCCGTCCTGCTGAGCGCGTACATCGCCTACCTCCGCACCCAGGAGCGCCGCCGCTTCGCCTTCACCATGGACCAGCGCCGCGCCGAGCTGGCCGCCCAGCGCCTCCGCGAGCGCCGCCCGCGCCCCTGCCCGCCCGCCGAGGACCCCACTGACGACGGCCCCGCCGAGCCGCCGGCCCGCGCCGAGGCCGACCGGGCCGCCCCGGCCGCCTCCCCGCACGCGGCCGGCCGCCGCGCCCTGGTCGAGCAGACCGACCACGCGGAGTGGGTGGACCAGCAGCGCGAGCGCGAGCGCGGACCCTCCTCCGGCGAGAGCTGGGAGCCGGTGCCCGTCCCCCTGCCCACCTACGTCACCGCGCCCGTCGCCCCCCGCGCCACCGGCAACGTCGACCTGGGCGCCCCCGACGCCTGGAGCTCCGCCCGCTCCAGCGCCGCGGAGCCCACCCACGCCCCCGATCCCGCCGCCCGCGGCCCCCGCGAGCGCGGCCGCACCCCCCTGTTCGACCAGTACGCCGACGAGGACCGCCCCCGCGCCGCCAACGAGTGACCCTGACCAGCGGGGACCGTCCTGGCACCGGCGAGGAACGGATTTCCGAGCACCCCGGAGGGGATGCTAGAGTTTCACTCGCTGCAAGGGCCTGTGGCGCAGACTGGTAGCGCACCTCGTTCGCATCGAGGGGGTCAGGGGTTCAAATCCCCTCAGGTCCACAGCTCAAGGCCCCCGCCGGGGAAATCCGGCGGGGGCTTTTTGGTGTCGTACGGCAGCGAAGTACAGCAGCCGCCCATCGGTTCGCTGCTGGTGGTCGACTGGGCGCCGAACGACGCCGAGGGCGACAAGGTCCTGTATCTCTTCGACGGCGGAGAGCTGAGCCCGGATACGGCAGCGTTGATCAAGCTCGCGTCTGACGAACAGCCGGCCCCCGAGTGAAGCGAGCCATATCCGCGAGGGCCCAGGGGCACCCGCTGTATCTGGAGCACGGCGAACCACCAGCCGAGGAGTCCGTCTGACATGACGGCTGAACCGTGGTGGGAGAGTTCAGCCGTCCACGGGCCGGGGTGGTTCGGTCACGTGGTGTGCTTGGTGACGAAGGCCGCGATGGCGTCCTGCATCTGCTGCAAGCCGGGCTCTTCGAGGGGGTAGTGGCCGGCGTTGTCGAGCATGACGGTCTCGACGGGGACCTTGGTGATGCGGGAGAGCACCGGGAGGCTCAGGTGGTGTGGGCTCCAGCGGTCCTCGGCGGGCTGGGTCAGCAGCACCGGGCAGGCGTCGAAGTCGCCGGGTTCGACTGCGGGGACGTAGTTCATGTAGCGGTCCAGGAAGCGGATGCTGACCCAGTTGGCGGCGGAGGTGCGGTCCTTCATGAAGACCTTCATGGCCTCCGGGTTGTTGGCGAGGGCCGACATCTTTCCGGCCAGGCTCATCGGGTACTTCATCGAGGCCGCCGGGGTCTTCGCGAACAGGCTCATGGCGGGGACGCCCGCGCGCGCGGTGAGCTTGTCGTGGGAGGTTTCGTCGCGTACCTGCTGGTCGCGCTGGTCGAGGAAGGTCATGCCGACGATGCCGGTCAGGGTGCCGCGGGGGGCCTTGGAGGCGACGTGGTAGGTGAGCATGCCGCCCGCGCTGAGCCCGTAGAGCACGATGGGGCGCTCGTCGCGGGACTGCTCGTGGGCGAGGAAGTCGACGACCAGGTCGACCCAGTCGTCGTAGGAGGGGGTCGTGCCCGGCTTGACCTGGGTGAGGCCGTAGCCGAGGTTGTCCAGGGCGACGGTCTCGAAGCCGCGGGCGGCGAGCGGGGCGCCCAGGATGAGGGACATCTGGCGTCCGTTGGTGCCCACGCCGTGGTGCAGGACGACCTTGGCCTTCGCCGCGGGGTTGGGGTAGCGGTCGAGGTGGACGCGGTGTCCGCGCCAGGTCCAGAACTCTTCCTCGGGTGCGGTGTCGTCGGTCAGGTGCAGGCGGGCGGGAAGGAACCGCTGAAGATCGCGCCATGCCTGCTGGTCGCGGTAGTGGGTGGGGGCGGGGGCGGTGCTCATGGTGGTGCCTTCCGGCTGCGGCCTGCTGGTGGGTCAGGCGAGAGGTGAAGGGGCAGGGCGGCTCAGCGCGCCGCGGGTGATCATCTGGACTCCGGCCTTGAGGTCCCGGCGGGCCGCTTCGGCATCGCGCAGGTCGTCCTCCAGGCCCCGGGTGAACGTGAGCAGCACGCCGGCCGCCTGCTGGGCGATATCGGGGACGACGGCGGCCAGGGCCGAGGTGACGAGCTCCGCGAGGTGGTCCATGTAGGCGGTGACCAGCTCAGGGGTGTGGGCAGAGGCCGCGGACAGCAGCTCGTAGGCATGCGCGGGGCTGTCGCGCCACAGACGGATCGCGACCTCCAGTTTCACCGTGAGCACACCGAGAACCTTCTCCTCGGGCGTGCCGCCGGCGGCTGCCGCCTGCTCGGCCGCCGCCGAGGCTTCCTCCAGCCTCGCCTGGACGACCTTCGCGAACACGTCGTCCTTGGTCCCGGCGTACTTGTAGACGGTCGGGCGCGACAGCTGCGCCTCTTCGACGATGTCGGACATCGTCGTGCGGCGGAAACCGTTGCGGCAGAAGCAGCGGTAGGCACTGTCGAGCACGACCTGGGAAGACGGAACCTTCGGCATGGCTACGAATTTAACACTCAAGCGCAAGTGTGTAAATTTCTGGTGAGCCCCTGCTTGCGCGGCGCGTCCAGATCCGCCCGCGGGATCTCGTCGACCACCGGCTTGAATGGATCCAGTCGCGGGTCTCGATGAGCTTCGTGAGCTGCTGGTCGTCGTCGATCTCGCGCACGGCTTTTCGAGGTGCCTGAGTCTGCACTCTGAAGATCACCTATGCGGGCGATGAAGATCGCCGGAAAGCATGCGGTACAGGACTCAGTCGGCGCCCGGACAAGAGAAGTCGAAGACGAACGGTTCTTCTGCCCCGCTGGTCGTCACGTGGGGGCCGAAGGAGTCGGACGGCCAGACGCAGTGGGTGATTTCCGTGCCGAGCCAGGTGACGGCCACGCATTTCCAGCTCGCGGTGTCCCAGATACCGAGCGTGTACGGGCGTTCTACGAGGGCGACCCACCGCCCGTCCGGGGCTGCGCTCAGCAGCCCCGCACCGTCAAGCTCGGCGCCCCGGTCGAGACGGAGCGCGCCGTTCTCGTTTCGGGAGATGGTCCATGCGACCACGGTGACTCCCCGTTGGGTGGCGTGCATGCCACGCCAGGCCAGCCATGCCCCATTGGGGCCGGCGACGAGTTCGGATACCTGCCCGTAGAACCTGCTGGTGTGCAGGAGATGGCCGGTGGCGGAATCCCACAGTCGGATGACGGCGTCGTCGCCGTCCCTGCTGTCGGTTGCCAGCCATGCCCCGTCCGGATCGACGGCACAAAGCTGGGTGCTCTCCTGCCCGGTGAGCAGGGTGCGCACCGTGCGGGTGGCCGTGTCCCAGAGGCGGAGGACGCCATCGGTACAGATCGTCACCACGTGGCTGCCGTCGGGTGTGGCCACGCACGTGTCGACGGCCGTCGCATGCCTGCTGAGCGTTGCGCGGACCTGGCCGGTGGCCGGATCCCGGAGGTGCACTGTGTGGCCGTCGTCGGCCACGGTGGGCGACCAGCCTGGATCGGCGGCGGCGGTTTGACGCGCGCGGTCCACACGCTCGGGCGGTTGTGGCGGTTCAGCTGCCACCGAGCTGTCATGCCGAGCCGGGATGTCCCACACGCGCAGGACGGCCTCGAACCGGTCCAGGGTGGCGAGCCAGCTGCCGTCGGCGGCTCCGGCGAACGCTCCGAACGCGGGAACGCGCGTGCGCATGCGGCCGGTTGCCGCGTCCCAGATTCGTGTCGAGTCCCCGTCTCCGACGGCGAGCCACGTCCCGTCGGGCGACGAGAGGAGAGCCGTGCCGCTGTCGGGCAGCACGTGGCGGGTCCGCCAGGTGGCCGTGTCCCACACCCGCACGGTGCCGTCACGCCCGGCCGTCGCGAGCCACGTCCCGTCCGGCGACACGGCGCGGCTGTGGATGGTGTCCGTGTGCCCGGCCAGCACTGCCAGCAGAGTGCCCTCACGGGTGTCCCACACCCGTACCGTGCGGTCCCGGTCGTCAGTGACTGCCAGCCAGGAGCCGTCAGCGGGCGCGTCGGCGAGCAGGGCGTTGTGGCAGCCGGGAGTGAGCGGAACGGCGAACCGCAGCGTTCCCGTGGCGGTGTCCCACACCTGGGCCTCGTCGTTCGCGCTGATCAATGCCAGCCATGAGCCGTCGGGAGCGAGCGCCTCACCAGGGCCTGTGAATGCCTTCATGGGCCCCAGGACACGTGGTGGGCTGCCGCCCTCCAGCTCGTGAATGGTCACCGGCCCGGGGCGCCCGACAGCCAGCCACCGGCCACCCGCTGCCATGTCAAAGCCCATGTTGTGCAGTTGGGTCCGCACCTCGCCCGTCGCCGCGTCCCAGACCGTCACCGTCTGGTCGGGAGGAAGGGTGCTGGCGGCGAGCCAGCTTCCGTCCGGCGCGGCGACCAGGTGGGCTGGATGGCCACCTGGCACGGGAATCCTCTTCAGCGTCTCGCCGGTCCGCGCATCAAGCACGCATATCGCCTGCGTGCTGCGTTCGGCGACGGCCAGCCACGATCCGTCCGGCGCCGCCACCGCCGCGGGTACCGGCGAGCTATCGCCGTCGGCGAGTACACGGCCGGTGCCGATCTCCCACACTGTGACGCGCTCACCGATCCCGGCAAGCGACGAACTGTCGTGGGCCACGACACAAGCGGCCTCGGCGCTGCCCCGGGCCGGAATCGTCCGCCGGGGCGCCGGATCGGTCCCAGACGGCCACGAGTGCGCGAAGAGGCGCGGCCGGGGTGGCAGGCCTCGCACGAACGTGTCCAGAAGTGGTGCGAGTTCGGGGACGCCGCGCAACTGGTTCACCAGCTCCGACGGCAGGCAGTCGCGGGCCTCTGCGGCGCGCCGCTCGGCTTGGTCCGGTATCAGTACCGCCTTCGGGTCGGCGTCCCACTGCCTGGCCCGGTCGAGCACGTGTGCCGACCGCGCGAGCGACCGGGCCAGCGCCCGTGCCCAGTCCGTGTCCACGAGCGCCGCGTCCGCCTCCGCCGCGGCGGTGCCGCAGGCCCGGATCTTTGCCGTCAGCCAGCGCAGGTCGCCCAGCAACCCGGCGAGTTCCGTCACTCGGCCGGACTCCAGAAGATGGCCGGGCAGATGCTCCCACAGGTACCCCTCGCTGCACGGCAGCAGCCACCAGGCTGCCCCCTCGCCGCCGGGGGGAAGGCGCCGGCGAGCGACCCGCACCAGGGACGCATGCACCCCGGTGAGCGTGGCCGCGTCGAGCCGAGCCCGCAGAAACGCCCGCACGTCCGGGTCCAGTCGCACCGTGGGGCCGTGGTCGGCGAGGATCGACAGGTCGGCGAGATCGGCGCACAACCGCTCGCCGGCACGGTGGTCGAGTGCGCCCCGCTCCCGCCACAGGGCCAGGAGCACCGTACGTTCGACGCGAGCGCCTGTGGCGAACACCGCCAGTTCGCCCCATAGCCGCCCGTGGTCGGGGGCCAGCAACTCCAGGGCCGCTGCGACGTCTTCAGGCTTGGTATTCCCCCGCCCCCAGGTGAACGCGCAGTCCCTACCGTTCGTCACGTCGCATTGCAGCGGATCCGCAGACTCAGGCCCTGCCTGGTCGTCACCCCGGTCGGGTGGAACGAAGTCGGGGAGGATGTTGGCATGCCGCCGCAACCTAGCAGGGTCAGGGGCTTCGCAGGGACTCGCCCATCGGCGGTGACGACCAGGACTGGGCCAATGTCACGGCCATCAACGTCCTGGGCGCCAGGGTCGCGGCCAACGCCGTCCTGCCGGAGCTGCGTGATGGCCGCGGGAGCCTCCTGTTCACAGGCGGCGGCTACGCGCTGTCGCCCTCCAAGGAATTCGCGTCCCTGTCCGTCGGTAAGGCCGCGCTGCGTGCGTACGTGCAGGTACTTCACGACCAACTGGCGGGAACGGGCGTGCACGCGACCAGCGTCACGATCGCGAGGGAGATCGGCGGCGGAGAAGCGCGCTTCGATCCGGCAGTGCTCGCCCAGGCATATCTCGAGCTGCACAACCAGCCCGAGGCCGAATGGCAGCACGAGCTGATGCGTTACTGAACCCTCCCAGGGTTCGCTCCGCGCCGAAAGGCTCCATGTCGACGACGTGGAGCCCTTCAGCGTTGTCAAGTTTCGGGCGGGTGGGCGGGCGGTTGGGCGAGGCGTCCGGCATCGCGAAACCGACCTGCGTCACGCCTGCGGCCGGGTGAGTTTGGCGGCCACGGCGTCGAGGACCCAGTCCAGCCCGGTCGCGAAGGATGCCTCGGCGTCCATGTCCGTGCCGTCGTACACGGCCTTGGCCAGCGCCGGGAAGCGGCCCGTGGCCAACATCTTCGTCACATGCGGGCCGGAGGCGCGCTGCCAGTCGCGCTTGGACAGGCCCGTGGCGCGCTCGGCTCGCAGGTTCGCGATCTCGCGCCTGATCGCGCCGGTGAAGTAGGCGCTGACCGTCTCCACGGCGCGCATGACGGTGTCGATGTCGGCGAGGCCGTCGAGGGCGGCCAGCGTGGCTTCGGTCACGGCGAGGCCGTTCGGGCCCAGGCTCGGGCGGCCGCCGAGCAGGTCGGCCAGCCATTCGTGACGGAGGGCGGCCTGCCTGGTGCGGTGGGCGAGGATGCTCAGCGCCTCCCGCCAGTCGCCGGGCTGCTCCTCGGGGAGGATCTCGGCCTGGACCTCGTCCACCATGAGGTCGAACAGCTCCTCCTTGGTGGAGATGTATCCGTACAGCCGCATCGGGCCGGCGTCCAGCCGGGCGGCGACCTTGCGCAACGACACCGCCTGTAGCCCGCCCTCGTCGGCCAGCGCGACGGCGGCGGCGACGATCCGCTCCCGGTCGAGCGGCACGGGGCGAGTCGGCGGCTCCGGCCGGTCCCACACAGTCATGTGTCACACCATACTGTTGCGATGCATTGTATGGGTCCAATACAGTGTATCGACATGAGACACCGAATCGCCGTGGTCGGGAGCGGCCCTGGCGGCCTTACCTTCGCCCGCGTCCTGCACCGCCATGATCACCCCGTCACCGTCCTCGAACGCGATCCCGCCCCCGACGCCCGCCCTCCGGGCGGCACGCTGGATCTGCACGAAGGGCTGGGCCAGCTCGCGCTGGACAAGGCGGGGCTGCTGGCGGAGTTCCAGGCGCTGTCCCGTCCCGAGGGGCAGGCCATGCGCATCCTGGACGCGGACGGGACCGTCCTGCGCGACTGGCGACCCGGTCCGGATGACCGGGCCAATCCCGAGATCGACCGCGGGCAACTCCGTGACCTGCTGCTCGGCCCTCTCGACGTCCGGTGGGGGCGGGGTGTGACGCAGGTGGTGCCGGGGACCCCGGACGGCGTGCTGGTCCATTTCGCGGACGGGCGACAGGAGACGTTCGATCTCGTGGTCGGTGCGGACGGCGCCTGGTCCCGGATCCGCCCGGCGGTCTCAGCGGTGACGCCGCACTACACCGGCGTCACCACGGTCGAGACCTCCCTGGACGATGTCGACGCCCGCCACCCTGACCTCGCCCGGTTGATCGGCGACGGTTCCCTGGCTGTGTACGGCGTGAACCGAGCGCTCGTCGCCCAGCGCAACAGCGGCGGAAACGTCAAGGTGTACGCCCAGTTCCGCGCGCCCCTGGACTGGCACACGGACCTGGACCTGGCCGATGCCGAGGCCGTGCGATCGAGCCTGCTGGCTCTGTTCGACGGCTGGGCCGCTCCCGTCCTCGACCTCCTCGGCCACGGCGCCGCTTTCGTCCACCGCCCCCTCTACGTCCTGCCCGTGTCCCACACCTGGACCCACGTCTCCGGGGTGACGCTCCTGGGCGACGCCGCCCATCTGATGCCCCCCTTGGGGGCGGGCGCGAACCTCGCGATGCTGGATGGCGCCGAACTCGCCGAGTCCATCGCCACCGGCTCCGGAGATCTGGGCGAGGCGGTCCGCGCCTTCGAGGAACGGATGTGGGCACGGGCCGGCAGGTGGGCGAAGATCACGACGGCCGGTCTGGAGCGACTTGTGAGCCCGGACCCCGCGGAAGCCCTCGCCCTCTTCGACCAAGTCCAGCCATCCTGACCGCCGAGCGCGCGACCCGCGCCTACGCTCGCGTGAACCCGTGGCTCCGCTCCACTTTCGCCACATGCAGCGTGTAGCTCTCGTACCACTCGGCTTGCCCGCGCTTTTGCGCCGCGCGGTGCTCGGCGTTGCTCCGCCACTCCGTGAGGGCATCGGCGTCGCGGAAGTACCCGACGGTGATGGCCAGCCCGCCAGGAGTCTGCGCGTAATCCATCCCCAGGTACCCCGGGACGTCCTTCACCAGGTCTTCCATGCGTGCGACGGTCTCGCTGTAGCCGCTCTGGTCCTGGGTGCGCACCGCAGTGAAGACAGCGACGTAGTAGGGGGGTTCAAAGGCCTCGACGGGCGTGACAGGTGCTTCGGAGTGATTGCTCATGGCGCCACTGTGAGGCGGGACGCGCCCGACGATCAAGGGTCTTTCCTGAACGGGATACATAAGGGATCCAGCTCTTGACCAAAGCTCTCTGAGTCGACGTTCGTCAGCGGACGCGTGGGTGTGGCGGGTGCTCGGCCCCGGCCTGCTGGTGAGCGGCGTGGGCAGGGCGGGCCGAGGCGAACGCGGCGGCGAGCTGATCGTGGAGAGACCCTGCACAGGGGTGAGGGTCGCGGCGTGGTGCGACCGTGTAGATGCCCCGGGTCGGGGGATCGACGAGACCCACTGTGGTGACGTCGGTGCGCAGCGCGCACGTCAGCACCCCGGGTACCAGCGCGATGGCATGACCGGTTGCGACCAGGGCCAGCTTGCCGTACAGATCGGCCGCGGTGAGATCGATGCGGGCGCTGACTCCCGCACGGGCGGCGTGCTGGCGCAGGAGTGCCGCAGAGCCGTCGTTGTCCTCGACCCAGGTCTGGTCGGCCAGCGTCTGCATGCGCACCGGGCCGCCCCCGGCCTGCGGATGGCCGACGGGCAGGACGACGACCATGTCGTCCAGGCCCAGGAACCGCCGATCGACCCGCGGGTCATGGGGCAGCCCCGGCGGTGCGTCAGTGACGACGGCGATGTCGAGATCACCGGCGATCACACGCTGGTGCAGCTGTGTGCTCAGGCCGGGGACCAGGCTCCACCGGATGGATCCGGCCTGCTTCAGCAAGCCCCGGATGGCCTCGGGAACGACCCCGGAGGCGAGCGAAGGGGCGGCGCCGACAGCCAGCGGCCGACCGTACGGCCCGTCGTGAACGTCTCGTGCGGCCCGTACGGCGCGGTCGGCTTCGTTGAGCGTGGCGAGGGCGTGCCGCCGGAACACCTCGCCCGCGGCAGTCGGACGCACACCGCGCGCATGGCGATCCACCAGCGGTACGCCGATCCGCCGCTCCAGCCCGGCGATCTGCCGGGAGACTGCCGATTGCGTGTGGTTGAGCTCGGCAGCCGCCGCCGACAGCGATCCGAGGCGGCACACGGTCACGAAGGTCCGCCATACGGTCAGGTCCATGGGGCCAGTATGCGCAGCTGGTATGCGTATCTCGCAGGGCTGGCCTGCTGAATCTGCGCTTGTCGCAGCCCTCGCGGTGCACCACTGTGGCGCGCATGACCGCACCACACACGCTCGCTGTTCTCGGCTTGGGGCGCATGGGCGCCGCGCTCGCGACACGACTCGCCGCCCAGGGCTGGGACGTCGTCGGCTGGACACGCTCCGGGCGCACCTCAGGCACCGTCCAGGTGACCGGCGATCCGAGCGCCGCCGTGGCGAAGGCCGACCTCGTGCTCCTGTCACTGTTCGACGGACCTGCCTGCCAGCAGGTCCTCGACGACGTCCGCGACTCGCTGCGTACGGACACGATCGTGCTGAACACGAGCACGATCGCCCCCGCCGAGGCGTCGGAACTGGCCCGGCGACTCGGCCCGTCCTATGTCCACGCGCCCGTGCTCGGCTCCGTACCGGCCGCTGCTGCCGGCACCCTGCAGATCCTTGCCGCCGCCGACCAGGACACGCTCGATCGAGCCCGACCGGTTCTGGAAACCCTGGGTACCGTCCGGCGCGTGGACGACGCCTCCACCGCCGCCGCGCTCAAGCTGATCGCCAACAACAGCCTCGCCGGCGCCGTCCTCGCGCTGCGTGACTCACTGCGCCAAGCCGACGCCCTCGGTCTGCCCCGTACCCAGGTGCTGGATGTCCTCGAACTCGGCCAGCTCGGCGGGCTCGTGGGCCGTAAGCGGCCCTTCCTCCTCGGCGAACCGCCCGCTGCGACGGCCGAGTTCACGATCGGTGCGCTGGCCAAGGACATGGCTTTGCTCGCCGCCGCGTCGAACACCCCCTTGCGCAGCGCGGCCGGCCTGGCCGACACCCCTGCCGGCCCTGAGGCCGACATCGCCGTCGCCGCCACGGTCCCCGCCGTCGGGGACGCCGTAGTCGAACCGCTTCGCGCTTACATCAGCGGACACGCCACGGGGGACCCCGCCCACTTCCGCGACGCGTTTCTGCCCACCGCCCACATCGAGGGAATCCGGGACGGCGCGTTTGTCTCGTGGCGCCTGGACGAGTACTGCGCTCTCTTCCAGGGACGGCCGGCCTTGGACGAGCCGACCCGTTCCCGCCGCATCGACTCCATCGATGTCCACGGCACCGTCGCGACCGCCACGATGACGCTCTCGCACGGCCCAGACACGTTCACCGACGTCTTCCTGCTGGTGCGCGTCGGCGACGGGTGGCGCATCGCGAACAAGGCGTACCACCGGCACTCCTGAGGGAGTGGGGCCGTCAGTTGGCGGTTTCGTTTTCGTCGGGGGCGCCGGTGGGCGGTTGCTCGGCGCGGACGAAGGTGCCCTTGATGGGCACAGTGATCACGAGACCTTGATCGCGAAGGTCGCGGATGGCCCGGCGGACGGTGTTGACGGCCACGCCGTACTGTTCCGCGAGGTCACGCTCTGCCGGAAGGCGCGCCCCTTCAGGTAGGCGTCCGGAGCGGATCTGCTCGGCGATGTGGTGCATAACCTGCAGATACACGTAGACGTGGCTCGTCAGGTCGGGCTTCCAGTCGCGATCATCAGCCATGGCTGCACGCTAAGACGCCTCGAAGCAGCTCACCACATGAGGTAGCAACCATGTGCATCCCAATGCTTCCTATTACTACCTACTGCTTCCTAACGCACTGTAGGGTTGGGGCAACAGAGACCCCGGCGGCCTGGCAGGGCCCCGGGGCGCGGCCAACGCTGACAAGGAGCGTCGACATGCGGAACTTTATCCGCCACACCGCCTATTGGTTGAGCCTTCTGCTCACCCCCGGGACGGGCACCCATCGCGCAGGCGCCCGTCCGACCCGCACGTTGAAGGCGGCCGCCTGATGGAGCCGACGGAGTCGACAAAGTCGATGGAGCAGGCCACCGCGCTCCGGCTGCTGCCCTGGCTGTCCCCGGAGGGGAGGCCGTGCTACCTCTCGTCGGGCAGCGAGGGCGGGCACCTCTCGCGCCTCGCCGACGTGACAGAGGCCCGGCTGCTGGCCACGGGTGCGGAGGTGCTCGGCCTCGCGCGCAAGGTGCTGGGCGACCCCATGTCGCCGTACACCGAGGTGCGGTACTCCGGAATCCGGCTTGCCGAGTGCCTCGGCGATGCGCTGCGCGTCGCCGAGTCGCGCGGGCTTCGCCTTCCCGTACCGGATACGGACGTCGAGGACGCCAGAGGCGACGGGACCCGCGACGAGTAACCCACTGGCTCCTCAGGGCTCCCGTTCGGCTGGGATTGTGCCGTCCGGCCGGACGGGAGCCTGTGGACCCGGCATCCCCGGGGTTGGCCAAATGCGTCCGTGCCGCCCATCAGTGCTCGTCGGGCTGGTGAGGCGGGCTATGGTCGTATGCGCGGCCGCGCCGAAGGAGTACAAAGGAGCAACATCGCTCATGACCGCCCACGCTGCGGAATCCACACCGTTCATCCCGCCCATGCCCGAGCGGAACCCGAAGGCGCTGCGCGAGGCGATCGCCCGGCAGGCTCCCCAACTCCTTCCTGACTTCGACGAGCACTGGAAGTGGGCCGTCGCCGACGCGTACGACATCAGCACCGTGCCCGCGTTCATGGCCCGCTGGTGGGGCGAGTACGCGATCGCCCGTGATCCGAAGCTCGACGCTCACGTGAGGGATGTCGAAGCGCGCGCCGCCGAGTGCGCCGACCTGGCCGAGGCCAAGACGCTGCTCGAAGAGGCATCCAGCATCCGCCACCAGGCGCTTCGCGTGGAGCCCGGCCGGTGACACACAGGATTCGGCGTATCGCCGTCAGCGGCTACAAGTCGATCAAGAAGGTGGAACTGGACCTGGGTCCTGTCACCGTGCTTGTCGGCCCCAATGGTGCAGGCAAGAGCAACTTCATCGAGGCGGTTGACCTGCTCGGACGCATCGCCGACGGGGAGCTGGCCATGGAGGTCGGGCTGCGCGGTGGCGCCGCGGCGCTGATGCACGATGAGGCCAAGGGGACCGCGGGGATCGGACTGCGAGTGGAGGCGGCCGACAACGACCTCGTCAATGGCTACGAGGCGTATTTGGTTCCGTCACGTCGCGGAGAGCTTGTTTTCGCGCGGGAAGTGGCGGAGTTCCATGACACGGGCCGCTACACGCAGCCGCTGAAACAGGAGATCGGCCCCGGTCACCACGAATCACGACTTGCCGAGGTGGCCGAGGAGGGATCGCGCGGAATGGGCGGCGTAGCCCGCCACACCTTGGACATACTGCGCGGTTGTCGTGTCTACCACTTCCACGACACAACCCCCGGCGCTCCGGTGAAGCAGCCGGGCTACGCCTCCGACACGGAGGCTCTGCACCCGGACGCACGCAATCTCGCCGCCTTTCTGCTGCGCCTGCGTGAGGAGTTCCCGGCGGAGTATCGGACCATTGTGCGTACGGTCCGTTCCGTCGCGCCCTTCTTCCGGGACTTCGTCCTCACCGAAGACGTGGCGAAGCGGGTGCCGCTGCGATGGACACAAACCGGGTCCGACACCGTCTTTCCGGCCGACGCGTTGTCCGATGGCACCCTGCGCTTCATCTGCCTGGCCACGCTGCTGATCCAGCCGCGACCACCGGCCCTCCTAGTGCTGGACGAGCCCGAACTCGGGCTGCATCCGTTCGCCCTCACCGTCCTGGCGGAGCTGTTTCGGTCGGCGTCCACCCGCAGCCAGGTTCTCACCGCCACCCAGTCCGTCACTCTGCTCGACCAGTTCGAGCTCGGCGAACTCGTCGTCACCGATCGTGTGGGCGGCTCGACGAAGCTGCACCGGCCGGATCCGGAGACCCTCGCTGCTTGGCTCGACGACTACTCGCTCGGCGACCTGTGGCTGAAGAATCTGCTGGGTGGCCGCCCCCGGCCCGAGCCGGAGCGGTGAGGCGGAGCTGATGCGTCAGGTGCACGTACTGGTGGAGGGCGCGACGGAGGAACGCCTGGTGGGGCAGGTCTTCCAGCCCGAGCTGAGCAGGCGAGGTGTTTGGCTCACTCCGGTCGCGCTGAAGACCCGGCGGGCGGTGGGACGGCCGCACGACAAGGGAGGGGTGAGCAAGTGGTCCAAGATCGAGCACGACATCCGCGCGCTGCTGCGGAATTCGGCTGTCGACACGGTGACCACCATGCTGGACCTCTACGGACTGCCCTCCGATACCCCTGGGCTCGCCGATGCCCCGGCGGGTGACGCCTACGCCCGTGCGCTCCATGTAGAGGACGCCATGACACGGGCTGTCGCCGATCGCCGGTTCCTGTCCTTCCTCGTCCTGCACGAGACGGAGGCGTGGGTGCTCGCCGCCGCGAGCGAACTCTCCGAGCTGGTCGCATCACCAAGGCTGGCCGACGTATTGCAGGCCCACGTGACTGCTGCGGGTGGACCCGAGCTCGTCAACGATGGCCCCGACACCGCTCCGTCGAAGCGGATCCTCAGGGCGTACCCCGGCTACCGCAAGGTCGTGGATGGCCCTGACGCGGTCGAACTGCTCGGCCTGGACGCACTGCGCGCCGCCTGCCCGCATCTCGACGCCTGGCTGAAGCGGCTCGAAAGCGGGCCCGGAGGGAACACGGCACCCTGACCGGAACCATCCTCACCGTTCACGGCGTCCTGCGCCGGATCTCGGCTCCTGAGCCGCGGCGGTCAACTCCCGGGCGGATGGTATACCCCTGATTCGCTCGTCCTGTCCGCATGCCGGGACCACGCCTCCCACGAGGTGACCGCGAATTACCCGTGACGCCGACCAGCGCCGCGACTTCGAGCCCGCTCGGTCAGTTGGTCGGCGGGTAGCCGTCGTAGTCGTGCCAGCTCGGTTCCTGGGTCATCAGTTGCTGCCAGGTGGGCCAGGGTGTGCCCGGTCTCTGGCGGAGGAGTTCGCCGGGCATGGTGAACGGCGGGGCTTTGTGGGGTTTGGCGAGCGCCTGGTCGACGATCGTGTCGTAGAGCACGGCGGAGGAGTGCAGGCGGGGGAGTACGGCGTGGACCTCGTCGGCGTAGCCGGGTGGCAGGGGGTGGGTCGGGTCCGGGCCGAGGTCGTAGCCGGCGCCCGCGGTGACCAGGGCGATCTCCGGGCGTTTGCGGGCGGCCAGGTCGGGGTGCAGGTGGAGGGCGATGGCGTTCCAGACGATGTCGACGCGGTCGGCGGCCATCCCCTGGTGGGTGAGGAAGTGGGCGGCCAGGTCGGCGCCGTCGAGGTTGAGGGTCTGGTCGCCGTCGCCTTCGCGGCTGAGTCCGGCGTCGTGCAGTAAGCAGCCGAGGAACAGCAGCTCGTCGTCGTAGTCGTGGTCGGGCCGCAGTCCCCGGCACTCGCCGAGGAAGCGGCCGTAGAGATAGGTGCGCAGGCTGTGGTTGAAGATCGCCGGCGCTTCGATGCCGCGGGTGTGGTGCAGGGCTTTCAGGGCCAGGGCGGTGCGGGGGAACGGTAAGCCGGCGTACGGGTCGGTCATCTCAGGCCTCTCGGGGGTGGATTCGGCGGAGGGCGAGCAGGCCGCCGATGCCGGGGATGACGGCGAGCCGGCGGGCTGCGGGGGTGGCGTCGGGGGTCATGAAGGTGCAGACGATGACGGTGAGGTAGCACAGGCCGTGCACGGGGCCGCCGAGGGCGGTGACGGCCTTGGTGTGGATGGTGGCCAGGTTGATCAGCAGGGCCGCCAGGGAGGCCGCCTCGACGGCGGCCGCGATCCGCAGGGTGCGCATGGTGGTCACGCTCCGGTGGTGGAGCCGGGGCGGACGATCATCAGGACGACCACGATCGCCCACAGCAGATTGAAGATCCCGGTGAGCATGCCGAGCCGGGTGGCCGCCGCGCCGTCCGGCGTGGCCAGCAGGCGCTGCTGGGCGGGGAGGATGGTCAGCGCCAGCAGGGCGGCGGCTATCGCGGTCAGGGTGATCGAGGTGATGAGCCAGGCGTCGCCCAGGACGCCGAGCTGGGCGCCGGTGGCGAGGCCGAAGACCGGGACCGCCAGGCCGAAGACGGCGTAGCCGCGGCAGACGCGATGCAGAAGCGCGGCTGTCGCGGGGCCTCGCCGCGCGCCCGGCTCCTGGTCGGCGTCGCCCGTGGTGCGGGCGAAGCGGGGGAACATCGAGGCGGCCACGGCGATCGGACCGATGGCCAGGATCGCGGCCAGGACGTGTACGGACAACAGCAGCTTGGTCACTGCGACTCCGCTTGAGTGAGTAGCCTACATATTGGCTGCCAATATATAGCGCACCTACAGGTGGATGGGTAGGCTGCTCCCTCATGAAGGGCGATGCGGTGCGCGGGCACCTGGACGCGCTGCTGCTGGCCGCGCTGGAGCAGGGGCCGCTGCACGGCTACGCGATCATCACGGCCGTGCAGAAGCGCAGCGGCGGCGCCCTGGAGCTGCGCACGGGCACCATGTATCCGGCGCTCAACCGGCTGGAGCGGCTCGGGCTGCTGCGCAGCGACTGGCAGTCGGCCGGGGAGCGCCGCCGCCGTTGCTACGAGCTGACGGACGCCGGACGGCGGAGCCTGGCCGAGGAGCGCACGGCCTGGCGCGAGCTCACCGCGGCGATCGGCGCCGTCCTGGACCCCTCGCCGGCGCCGAGGCCGGCCACGTGACGGCCCTTGGCCCCGACCCGATCGACGGGCATGTCGCCGCTCTGGCGGCCGCGCTGCACGGCCCGGCGCGGGTCAAGGAGCGGATGTTGACCGAGGCGCGCGACGCGCTCATCGACGCCGCGGCGGACATCGGCGACGGGGGAGGCCCCGACGGCCGGGGCGCCGAGCGCGCCGCCCGCCAAGCGGTGGACGACTTCGGGAGCGTCGAGGACGTCGCACCCGCCTTCCAGCGGGAACTCACCATCGCCCAGGCCCGTCAGACCGCGCGCGTCGTCGCGCTCACCGTCCCGTTCCTGATCGTCTGCTGGTACCTGACGGCGATCGTGGGCCATGGCCGGCAGCTGCCCCACTCCGCTCAGATCCTGGCCGCCCATGTGGGCGGCGTCGCGGCCGCCGCCGCGCTGCTGGCGGGGGTGTCGCTGGCCGCCACCGGCGCGCTGGCCCGCCGACTGCCCACCCCGCCCCGGCTCCCGCTGATGGTCGCCTGGACCGGCACCACCGCCGGTACGGCCCTGGCGGTCAGCGCGCTGACCCTCACCACCGCGTCGGTCCTCGCCGGGAACTGGCCGCTGAGCGCGCTCATGGGCGCCGTCACCATCGCCTCGCACATCAGGGTCGCGGCCTCCGCCCGCGCCTGCCGCGAGTGCGCCCGGCTGCCCGTCGTCGCCCCGCGCGGGATCTCCCCCCAGCGGGGCTGACGGGCGTACGGACCCCTAGCCGACGCGCTCGATGACGGCCCGTCGGATGAGGAACTTCCCGGGCTCGCGCACCTGCTCGAACGCGGCGTTGTTCAGCAGGGCGCAGCTGCCCGAGGTCGAGGTCACGCTGACCGTGGTGGACTTGTTGTTGTCCAGATTGGTGACCTTGAGCCGGGTGCCGACCGGGAACTGGTTGCTGGAGGCGGCGGGCGCGCCCTCCTCGCCGGAGAGGGTGACCGTGGAGCCGGCGCAGACCACCTCGCCGGAGGCCCCGTCGGCGCCGCCGCCCGGCTGTTGTGCGCCGCCGGTGGGCGGGGCGGTGGGCGGGGCGGTGGTCTCGGGGGCCGTCGTCGCCGGGGCTGAGTCCGCCGGGGCCGAGGGTGTGACGGCCTCGGTGCAGCCCGCCACCTGGCGGCGCTGCTGAATCTGTTTCACCACCTCTTCGCGGTTGGCGATCCTGGCCTCGGACTGGGCGTCGGGGTTGGCCTGTTGGCCGGCGATGAAGTTCAGATTGTTCCGCAGCGCGGTGTCGAGCCCGGCGCAGTTCTCCGTGGGCGCCTTGGCCTGAGTGGTCTCCGAGGCCTGGCTGACCCCGACGCCGACGGCGAGGCCGCCGCCCACGAGACCTGCCGCGCCGATGGTCAGGGCGATCTTCTGGGGCCGGGTCACACGACGCTTCCGGGACATGCGGAACTCCTCGCTCGATCGGTCCGTGCTGTGCGGTGCCTTTCGCAGCCCAGATACGGTCGCGCGCCACGGACCGTTCAACGAGGTCCAGACCTTTGGCGTCGGTGCAGGTCAGAGCCTTGGCGTAGGAGGGGCGGCGAGCGGCCCCGGCCGGTCGGCCGGACCGGCGTCCTCCATGACCAGGTCCGGGAGGACGGCCAGGGCCAGCTGCCGGGGAGTGGCGTGGGGCGTGGCCGTCCGCTCCGCGATGGCGGGGCGCCAGGAGGTCAGCCGGCGCAGGGCGGTGGCGAGGCCCGGCTCGTCGTCGGCCAGGAGCGCGGCGATCAGCGCGACGGTGTCGGCGCGGGGTGAGCCGGCCGGGGCGGGGAGATCCTTCAGACGGGGGACGAGCCCGGCCGCGGCGCCGTCCGAGGCCGCGGCGGCCAGCGCGGCGAGTACGAACCGGGCCGCGTCGCCCTCCTCGTCCCAGCGGGCCAGGAGACGCGGCAGCGCGCGGCCGATCGCCCGCCGCGTCAGCTGTACGTCGGCGCGCTCCTGCCAGACGTCGCCGAGCGCGGCGACGCGGTCGGCCGCGAAGACGGCGAGCGAGGCGCCGGCCGCGGCGAGCCGGAGGAGGTCGCCGAGCACGGTCACCCGGACCACGGGCGGAACGCCACCGTCGCGCGCCAACTCGGCCAGGAAAGGGACGGCCTCGACGGTGTCGTCGGTGCAGTCGCCCTGGTGGGCCACGGCATCGGCCAGTTCGCCCAGGAACTCGCCCGTCGACTCGTACGGCTCCCCGAACGCGAAGTCCTCCTCCAGCAGCCACCCGACGGCGTCGGGCGCGTCGTCCGCGCCGCCGTACATCCGCTCCGCCACGGCCACCACCGCCCGGACGACGTCCTCGGGCCGGTCGGGCAGGGGGGACGCCGGGCCGGGCCACCGCGGTCCCCAGCCGGGGGGCGGGGCCGGGTCGGTGGGCAGCGGGGCGGGCGGGGCGACCTCGGCCTCGGCGCGCTCGTGCACCAGGCCGTCCCGGGTGAAGATCCTCTGGAGGGTGGACGCGTGACCCTCGGCACAGCCCTGGTGGAATCCGCCGAGGGACCGGGCGAGCCCGGCCATCCGTATGCGCTCGTGTCTGAGGAACGGCTCCAGCGCCAAGCGGTCATGACCGGTGTGGACCGCGAGCGAGAACACCTGCCACCAGCCGGCCAACTCGGGGTCCGGCACCTGGCCATGGGCCCGTATCGCGGTCAGCCGGTGCCCGGCCCCGGCCAGCTCCGCCGCGGCCCGCCGCGCCGCGTCCTCGGTGGGCAGACACAGCGTGTACCGGACGCCCCACGGGGGTGGGGAGGAGCCGATCGAGCCGGTGCGTGCCATGCGATCGATGATGCACCGGGCCACTGACACTGACAGCTGCGATGCTTGCCCCGTGGCGAGCGGGGCGATACGGGACTTCCTCGGCGGGCTTCGGCCGGGCGGGATCGTGACCGGTGCAGTGGAGAGCATCCACACCTTCGGTGTGTTCGTGCGCATCGACGGCGAACCGGACGGCCGGTGCACCGGGTTCATCCGGATCCCCGAACTGGCCTGGACGCGCTACGAGCACCCCTCCGACATCGTCCGGGTGGGAGAGCGGCTCTCCCTCGAAGTCCTTCACGCGGACCTCGACCGCGGACAGGCGTCGCTGTCGTTGCGGGCGCTGCGGGAGGACCCGCTGGTGGCGTTCGCGGACACGGTCGGGCAGGTGGTCACAGGACTGGTCACCAAACTGGTCCCGTTCGGCGTCTTCGTCCGGGTCGCCGACGGCATCGAGGGGCTCGTGCCGCTCCCCGAATCGCGGCAGGTGGCGGGCGAGGGCGACGAGCTCACAGTGAAGATCGTCGAGGTGGACCTGGAACGCCGCCGCGTCCTGCTGTCCGCCGTGTCCGCGGGCTGAAGCGGGCGGCGTCGAAATCCTGTTGAGGCGGCGGGCGCGAGGCCGCAGACTGCGGGCATGGCCGGTCAGCGATTTGTCTTCCTCGACCCCGACGGGTCGTCGGAGGAATGGCTCTATGTGGTGGTCCAGGCGGCCACCGGGGTGTTTTACCAGCAGCAGTACGGGGGGACGGCCTGTCGGCAGGGGAAGGTCGAGGGATATCTGGTGCCGTTGTTCGGGCCCGATGCGCTCGACGGGCTGTGCGAGCTGTTCGAGGGGCACTTCCGGGGGGCCGGGACCCGGAATCATCCGTGGACGGCCGACGAGTCGGCCAAGCTGCGGGAGATCGTCGAGGGCGTGACCTTCTGGGTCTGCGACGGTGACAACGAGGAGCCGCATCAGCTGCGACTCGACGAGGACCGGCTCGCCGACGCCGACGAGGCGTGGATCCCCGTGACCACGCCGGACGGGCCGGGCGTGCTGCTGTGGTGCAACTCCGACTGAACCCACTGACCTCGTCGTGATCGTCATGGACGCCGCCCTGGAGACGTACCGGGCCCGCGACTTCTCCCTGTGGCCCGTGGCCGCCCCCTCGGCCGACCGCGTGCTGCTCCTCTCCGGCGGGCAGTCGCCGCTGGAGGTCGGCACGGCGATGGCGGTCTGGGTCGGCTACAACCACGACCTCGACCCCGGCGACCCCCTCGCGGCCGACGGCCTCGAACTGGTGCGGCGCACGGTCGAGGCCGAGTGCACCATCGCCCCGGGCGGGCTGTGCGTCGCGGACACGGTCAGCGGCGCCCTCGTACGCTCCGGGTGCTGCTGCGGTCTGGAGACCTGGCGCGAGTGGCTGGACCTGGCGGACGGGGCGGAGCCGTGGCTGGGCCATGACCCGTCCCCGCGGGTGGAGCACCTGGGGCGGGTGGTACGGATCTGGCCGGATGGGCGTGACGGGTGTGAGGGGCGTGACGGGCCGCCCGTTGAGCTGGCCGTCGCCGAGCTGGACGGGTTGCTGGAGGACGTACGGGGCAAGCTGCGCGGGTTTCTGGGGCTCGCCGGACAGTGGGCCGAGCGCTACGCGCCGTCCCTGGCCCGGGCCCTGGTCGAGCGGCTCGACACGGATTGGGAGATCAGCGCGCCGTTGCGCGGATGATCGCCTCGGCGGTCTGCCAGAGGCGGGGGAGGAACCGGGTGACCTCCTCGGCGCGGCGGCGGAGGTCGGCGGGCCCGGTGATGCCAAGGTCGGCGACGGCGGCGCGGAAGGGCGGGGTGAGCGCCCGGTGGGTCTCGGGGGCGTCGGCGGCCAGAATGGTGTGGCAGCGGGCGAAGGTCGCGATGATCCAGAAGACGGCCTCGTGGTGGCGGCCGCGGTCGATGAGGTCCTGACTGCCGTCGATCGCGATGGGCCGCGCGGCCGGGGTGATGTCGCTGGAGAAGAAGAACGGGGTCCTCGCCACGGCGGCGGTGGCGTCGAACGTCGCGGCGAGCGCGTCCAGATGGTGCCGGACGCGCTCGGCGGGCAGGTCGGCGCAGCCGAGGAGGGAGAGGAGTTCGGGGTAGAGGCCGAGCTGGCCGTGGTCGGCGAGGACATCGCGGGCGGCCAGATAGCGCAGCCGTACGGTGGGGTTGCGCAGGGCGGCGGCGAGCAGCACGTGGGTGGTCACGCCGGTGGGGAACAGCCAGGACGTGACCTGCTGGTGGAACGGCGCCGAGGCGTCGATCGCCGCCAGCCCGTTCTCGATCCTGCGGCGGGCGTCCTCGCATCTGCGGCGCACCCAGGGTCGGGCGGCGAAGTCGCGCGAGACGCGGGCGTGCAGGGCGCGCAGCCCGCCGGTGGGGTCGTCGATGACCGTGTCGCCGCGGAAGCTGCCGGCCAGGTGGTACGAGGCGAGCACGGCGTCGGGCGAGGCGAGCTGTGCCCAGGGCAGACAGCTGATCTCCAGCAGGGCGCCGTGGTGGCGGAGTTTGCCGGGCTTGGCGGGCGGGTCGTCCTCGGCGGTCACGACCACGACATCGACGTCGGAGGTCGGCGGCAGCTCGGCGTCGTCGGGCAGGCCGACCGTCGAGCCGCTGAAGTACGCCCCGCGGAAGCCGGGTTCGGGGCGGGCGTACGTCTCCACCCACCCGGCCGCGGCGGCACGTGCCGAGCCGACCTTCATCTCGCGTCCTCCCTGCGTTGTCGGACCCCCGTGGCACAGTCGACCACATGGACACGGATCGCTTCTGGAGCGTCATCGAATCCGCGCGGGCGGACGGCGACGAGGCCCTGTTCTACGAGGAGACGATCCGTCGGCTGCCGCGCTTGATGGCCTGAGTCCGTTACGCCGGGGACATCACCTCGTACAGATTTCCCGCCGTGTCCTGGAAGAACAGGCCCCGGGGGCACAGGGGGTGGTCGATCCGGCCGTTGTCGGGCTCGGTGGGGTCGCTGCCGTAGGAGATGTCCGCCGCGCGGATCCGGGACAGGATCGCGTCGAAGGTGGCCGGGTCCACGTCGAAGGCCAGATGGTGCCCTTCGGGGTCGGCCACCGTCATGAAGTCAAGGGTGAGCGTGTCGTTCACCCGCACGGGGGCGAAGTGGCCGTTGCGGCCCGCGGGCGGAAGCTCCTCCAGGCCCATCACGGAGGCGAAGAACCGGGCCGCCTCGCGGTGGTCCACGGCGGGGACGATGGTGTGGTTCAGCGTGACGGTCATGTGCCGCTCCCGGGTTGGTTGAGGGTGCCGTGCAGGAGGACGCCGACGAACTCCACCGGATCGATGTCGGCGCCCTCGGCGCCGAAGTGCAGCTGGGTGAAGAGCATGCCGAGGAAGATCGAGGCGACTCTTTCGGGGGGCAGACGGAGGGCCGCCCGGTCGGGCTCGACGAGTTCGGTCAGGGCGTCGCGGGTCGCCCGCATCGACGTCTCCCGGGAGTCGGAGGTCCGGGAGTCGGAGGGGCGGGCGGCGGGGGAGCGTTCGCGGCGGTGGCCCGAGGCATGCAGAGCCCCGGCCACCGCGCCCATCCGCGCCAAGTGGGCCCGCATCGCCTCGGCCGCCTCGGTGAGCCGGTCGGCGAGCGGCTGGTCGAGGGAGATCGAGGCCAGCTCGCGCAGCACATGACTCGGGTTCATGGCCTCGGCCGTGCACGCGCCCAGCACCTCCTCCTTGTCCTTGAAGGCGCGGAAGATCGTCGCCTCGCCGATGCCGGCGGCGCGCGCGATCTGCGCCGTGGTCACCGCGGCGCCGTACTCGGCGACCAGGGGCAGCGCTGCCGCGACGATCATCGCCCGGCGCTGCTCGGTGCTCATGCCCGGCGCGCGCCGCCGGGCCGGTGGTTCTGCCTTCGCCATGCCTCCCACCATACGGAGTGAGTACTCACTCCGTCAATGTCATGGATTCGTGCTGACCCGGTTCGTGTTGTGTGCGGGCTGTTGGCCGGGCAGGGGGCTGTGGGCGGGGACGCGGGCATAGTGGGTGCCTGTTCCGGAAGGGGCGCGCGTTGCGTGTGGGGAAGTGCCACACGGCGCAGCAGCACACAGCACCACACAGCACCACTCAGGGGGCAAGCTCCATGCCATCGATACGCCGCTCCGCCGTGGCCGCCGCGGCCCTGGCCGCGCTGCTCGCGGTCTCCGCCACGGCCTGCGGGCCGGGCGACGACAACGCCGGGTCCGAGCCGAGCGCTTCGGCCACCGCCGGGGACAAGGCCAAGGACGGGCTGAGGATTCCGGACGGGGTGCCGACCAGCCTGGACGACCTGAAGAAGTGGAAGGACGGCGCCTGGAAGGACTGGGACAACTGGGCCCGCAAGGCCTCCGACTTCGCCAACCCCGTCATCAAGAACTTCTGGCAGCCGTCCAGGATGGCCAAGGCCACGGACGCGCCGAACACCGTCACCACGCAGAGCGCCGGTGAGGGCCAGCCGGCCACCGACCCCGAGCCGCCCGCGACCCGGGCCGAGCAGGTCTCGCGGCCGTACCACCTGAACATGGCGCCGGTCGGCAAGGTCTTCTTCGACAGCCCCGAGGGGCCGATGGTGTGCTCGGGCACGGTCGTCGACGACCCGGCCCACCCGGGCAAGTCCAACCTGGTGTGGACGGCGGGCCACTGTGTGCACTCCGGCAAGAAGGGCGGCTGGATGCGGAACATCGTCTTCGTGCCGTCGTACAACGACAACGGGCTGCCGGCCGACCGGACCCAGACCGCCGCGAGCCGGGAGGTCGCCCCGTACGGCGTGTGGTGGGCGGACTGGTCGCAGACCTCCTCGCAGTGGATCGACGAGGGCGCCCACACCGGCAACGTCGGCTCGGCGTACGACTTCGCGGTGTTGCATGTGAAGCCGGAGAACGGTGGCGGCAAGTCGCTGGAGGAGACCGTGGGGGCCTCGGTGCCGGTCTGGTTCGGGGCGCCGTCGGCGGACCGGGTCAGCTCGATCAGCGCGTACGGCTACCCGGCCGCGTCGCCGTACGACGGGGCGCTGATGTTCAACTGCCTGGACCGGCCCGGCCGGCTGTCGTTCTCGCCCTCCGCGCCGACCATGTACCGGATCGGGTGCACGATGACCGGCGGCTCCTCCGGCGGCGGGTGGTTTGTGAACCGCGACGGCAAGACCGTGCTGGTGTCCAACAGCTCCATCGGCTCCAACGCGCACACCTGGCTCGCGGGGCCGCGTCTGGGCAGCGAGGCCAAGGGCGTGTTCGACGCGATCAGCCGGAAGTTCGCGGCTGGCGAATGAGGGGGCTACGGGGTGCGCGGGGGGCCGGCTGCGGCAAGAGTGGGGGGTATGGGTGAGAGTGTTCTGTTCATGGACCTCGCCGGGCCGGAGGCGGGCCCTCGTGCGCTCGACGCGCTGCTCCGCGCCGACGACGAGGGCGCGCTGTCGCTGTGCGAGGGCGCGGTGATCGCGCGGGCCATGGACGGGACGCTCGATCTGCCGGACTGCGTGGACGGCGCCGGGGCCCGCTGCTTCACCGTCGACGGCCTGATGGGCGGGCTCGTGGGGCTTCTGGGCGGGCCGCTGGGGATCATGATCGGCTTTGGCGAAGGCGGCTTCATTGGTGCGGCGCGGGATGCGCGGGAGGGTACGGGGGCGGCGGAGAGGTCTACGGGGGTGAGCGCGGCCCTGGAGATGCTGGCGGCCGAGGTGCCGCCGGGTACGACGGTGCTGTTCGCGGATGTGCGGGAGCCGTCGTCCGGGGCGGCCGACCGGGCCCTGGCGCCGTACGGGCGCCCGGTGGCCCGGTATCCGGCGGACCAGGTGCGCAAGGAGATCGCGTCGGCGGTCGCGGATGCGTTCTAGTGGGGCGGCGGGCTGTTCCCCTCCCCGCCCCTTCCCGAAACTGGGGCTGCGCCCCAGGCCCCCGCGCCGGGGCTCCGCCCCAGACCCCGCCTCCGGGGCTCCGCCCCAGGCCCCGGGGCCCGTGCTTCGTCCCCGCAACCGGGGCTTCGCCCCAGGGCCCCCTTGCCCGGGGCCTTGCCCCGGGCCCCGCAACTGGGGCCCGCCCCAGACCCCGTCGGCTGGGGCTGCGTCCCGGGCCCCCGCAACCGGGGCTGAGCCCCCCACGCGGCGGAGCCGCACATCGGCAGGGGCCGGGAAGGGGCGGGGTGGGGGCTGCGTCGGTTTGCTGCTCCGCAGCGTGGCCGCCGCCGGCGTCAAGATCCGCCGGACAGGCCCTAACCGGGGCTCCGCCCCTCGCCCCCGCACCCGGGCTCCGCTCCGGGCCCCGCGACCGGGGCTTCGCCCCAGGCCCGGCGGCCGGGCCCCGTAGCCGGGGCTGTCTCGGGCCCCAGGGGGCCCGCCGCCGCGGCGGGGCCGCGTAGCAGGGCGTGCCCTACGCCAGCGGCTTCGCGTAGCAGCGGCTGGACTCCTCGAAGCGGTACAGGCCGAACTTGGGGACCGGTGCGTAGCCGGAGGAGGTGTACAGCGTGATGGCTTCCGGCTGCTCGGTGCCCGTCTCCAGGACCATCCGGACCCGCCCCGCCGCGCGGGCGCTGTCCTCCAGGGCGGCCAGGATCTGGCGGGCCAGGCCCTGCCCCCGGGCGTCCCGGATCACGAACATCCGCTTGATCTCGGCATCCCCGTCCGAGTAGCCCGTCTCGCTCTGCTTCTGGCTGCGCCAGCCGCCGCTGGCCACCGGGCGGCCCTGGGCGTCGTACGCGAGGAGGTACAGGCCGTGGGGCGGCTCGAAGTGGGCCGGGTCCATGGCGGTCAGGTCGCCCTCGCCGTAGCGCTCGACGTATTCGGCCTGCACCTCGTCGTTGAGCTTGACGGCGTCCGGGTGGTCATAGGGGATGGGGCGAATATCCATGCGAAGGATCGTACATTCATGCGGGATCGTTGGGGTACTCGGTTTTTTCTGGCGTATCGTGCCGGAATGCTCACCGTGACCTCCGTGAATGTAAACGGGCTGCGCGCTGCGGCCAAAAAGGGCTTTCTGCCCTGGCTCGAGGGAACCGCCGCCGACGTGGTGTGCCTCCAGGAGGTGCGCGCCGAGCCCGGTGAGCTGACCGCGCCGGTTCGCGAGCCCGACGGCTGGCACACCGTGCACGCCTCGGCGGCGGCCAAGGGCCGGGCCGGGGTCGCCGTCTACACCCGGCGCGAGCCGGAGGGCGTACGGGTGGGATTCGGGTCCGCGGAGTTCGACGACAGCGGCCGCTATCTGGAGGTCGACCTGCCCGGGGTCACGGTCGCCAGCCTCTATCTGCCGTCGGGGGAGGTCGGCACGGAGCGGCAGGAGGAGAAGGAGCGCTTCATGGGGGAGTTCCTGCCGTATCTGAAGGAGCTGCGGGAGCGGGCCGCGGCCGGGGGGCGCGAGGTGCTGGTGTGCGGCGACTGGAACATCGCGCACCGGGAGGCCGACCTCAAGAACTGGAAGGCCAACCGCAAGAAGGCCGGGTTCCTCCCCGAGGAGCGCGCGTGGCTGAGCCAGGTGTACGACGAGGCGGCGTACGTGGACGTGATGCGCAAGCTGCACCCGGACGTCGAGGGGCCGTACTCGTGGTGGTCGTACCGGGGGAAGGCGTTCGACAACGACGCGGGGTGGCGCATCGACCTGCTGGTTGCCACGAAGGGGCTGGCCGAGCGGGCCGCGAAGGCGTATGTGGAGCGCGCGGCGAGCTATGACCAGCGGTGGAGCGACCACGCCCCGGTGACGGCGGTCTTCAGCGGGTGACACCGGCGGTCCCGGGCTGAGATGCTGCGCCGATGAGCACGGTGGCAACTGACTGGGAACAGCGCGTCGCGGACCTGTGGACCGCCTTCGACGACCACACCCCCGCCGACTTCCTGGCGGCCATGACGGCGCTGACGGCCGAACTCCCCGACGGCGACCCGGTCGCGTCCTTCGAGCTGGCCTCCGCGTACGACGCCACCGACCGCGAGGAGGACGCCGCCCCGCTGTACCGCGCGGCCCTGGACGCCGGTCTGGCCGGCCCGCGCCGCCGCCAGGCGGTGATCCAGCTGGCCAGCACGGTGCGCAACCTCGGCCGGCCCGAGGAGGGCATCGCGCTGCTCACCGCGGAGCGGGACGCGGGGTCCGATGAACTCGACGACGCCGTGGCCGCGTTTCTCGCGCTGACGCTGGTCGACGCCGGGCGGGAGCGGGAGGCGGTGGCCCTCGCGCTCTCCGCGCTGTCCCGCCATCTGCCGATGTACAGCCGCTCGCTGACGCACTACGCCGACGAACTCGCGAGCGGAGCCGCTCGCTGAGCGCGGCGGCGCATGGGCCGCGCGTCCACCGCTGGCCGGAGGGGTCCGGCCGGGCCGGCGCCCCCGCGTTCGCCCTGGCCGACTCCGACGACGCGAGCGTCTGGGGCGTCTGCGCCGATGTCTCGGGCCTGTTCGTCGCCCCGCCCCTCCACCCCTACCAGCTTCTGGGCTGCGTCCCCGCGGGTCCGCTGCGCGACATCCTGCGTGAGCGCGGCACTGCGCCGTACGAGTTGGGGCACCTTTGGCTGCGGCCGATCGGCGACGACCGGTGCCCGCAGGATTCGGAGCGGCTCGACGCCTGGCGGCTGGAGGACGTACGGGTCACCGGCCATCGCCCCCATCCCGGCGACCCCTCCCTGATCGACGTGTTCATCGAGGGCGCCGACGGCTACCCGGACCCGCCCGACGATCCGTACCTCGCGGCGGGCCTGCTCCTGCACAACGGCCGTGAACACCTCGGCACCTGCGCGGACTTCTCCGACGTCGTCGCGCCCGACGATGACCGGCCTGTGGCAGTGGCGACCAACTCGCTGCACCTCCTCGGCTGTGCACCCGGCGACCGGCTCCAGTCGGCCCTCGCGGCCGGGACCCGCCGCCGGCTGGGGCTGGGGGAGGCCCTGCTGCTGGTCCTCGACCGGAACGGCGCGGAGTCCACGGACCTGTATGTGACCGCCGAGATCGCCGACTGGAAGCCGTCGTCCCTCGGCCCCGGCCTCCTCGACATCCGCCTCACCGACGGCCTCTGGGACCCGCCGCCCCCGCGGGCCCGCCCCTTCTGGCAGCGGTGGTACGACGGTCCGCCGACGGCCCCGAACCTATGGGCCGGGTACGGGACCCGCGACCGCGAGATCTGGCTCGACTGCGTGCGCGAGCGGGGGACCCGCCGGTCCGTCCCGGCCGCGCCGCCCGGGCGCGTGTACGAGCTGGACGGGCGGTACGTCACGGATCAGCCCGGTCTCTACCTCGCGCTCGGCGAGGCCATGCGCGGCCCCGGCGGCTACTTCGGCGGCAACGCCGACGCGCTGGCCGACTGCCTCTGCGGAGGCTTCGGGGTGACCACACCGTGCACGCTGGTCTGGCACGACGCACGGATCGCACGGCGGAGCCTCGGCCAGGTCCTGGACTGGCAGGGGGAGCCGTACAGCCATTTCGACCTGGTGCTCGAGGTCTTGAGGGAGCGCCGGGTCGAAGTGCGGCTGCGGGACTGAGCGCCTCTCAGCACTCTTCGGTGACGTCCCAGCAGGTCTCCTCCGGGAAGGGGTCGCCACCGCCGGACGGCGGCGGGGTGTCCGTCGAGGGCGGCGGATCGTCGGGGACCGCCGGCGGGTCGTACGTCCACTCCGGCGTCGGCGAACTCCGCGTGGGCTTCGTCTTCTTGGGCGTCGTCGTCTGCTGGGACGGGGTCGGTGACGAGGTCTCCCGCGTCGCGCCGCGCGAGGGTTCGTCGTCGGCGGGTTCGGCGTCGGCGTCGGTGGCGCCGGTGGTGGCGTCGTCCGCGGGACGGCTTTTTGTGCTGGAAGGAGTGGTGGCCGCCGGTGCCTCCGTCCGGCTGCTCTCACGCGGCTTATCGGGTTTGTCGCCGGGGTGCAGAATCGCCGTGGCCGCGGCCGTCAGGATCACGATCGCGGCGGTGGCCGTGATGATCACGCCCGGCCGCCGAAGCCGACGCCCGGCCGCCTTCAGTCTCTTCCTCTTCGGCCGCTCGGGCTCTTTTGGTACCGGGTCCGGCTCCGAGGCCGGCTCCGGGGCCTCGGCCACGGGCTCGGTGGCCGGCACCGCCGGGCTCTCGGGGGCGTCTTCGCCCTTCGGCTCCACCGGCTCGGAGGAGTCCTGCTCCTGCTCCTGCCCCTGCTCCTGCTCCTGTCCGAGCTCGACGGCCAGGCGCTTGCGGGCCCCCACCCACGCCTCGACCGCGGCCTTGTCACCGCCGCAGGCGCGGACAAAGGCCGCCACCAACTCCTCCCGGGGCAGCTCCTGTCTGTTCAGCGCCCCGGCGAGCGTGGCGCGCGGGAGTACGTCCCCCACCGCACCGGCTCTGCGTTCCAACTCGCGATAGCTCAGATCCGCCCACTGCCTCAACCGGCGCATCTCCGCTACGAACCGCGTGGCGTCCTTGACGTCATGCGGCAGTGGAATCCTTCCGTCCACCTCGGTCCCCGTCCCCCGTGTGTTCTGTTCGGAGCTCACTCCTCCCCGGGCAGCTTAGGCGCTCGCGGGAATCGGGGTCACTCGCCGCGCATGTGCCGTTCGACGACGTCTCGGACCCTGGGCCGCAGCCCGGATTCGGCCGGGTCCATCCCCTCCGCCCTGAAGACGGCATCGGTGAACTCGTCCGCGTCGGCGGGCGGCGCCTCGCGCAGCCGGCGCTGTTCGTCCGGCGGAAGGCAGAAACCGAGGTCGACGCACAGCTCGTAGAGGAGCTCGTGGACCGCGCTCGGCGACAGCTGATTCGTCATGCCCGGTGACGGTACCGGTGATTCCCGGCCCGGCCACCCGGGCTCTCGAACCGCTCCTGCGCGGCCAGCACGTCGTCCGTGTGGCGCTTCGCCCACGCGCCCATCGCGCGCATGGGGACGAGCAGGGCGGTGCCGGCCTCGGTGAGCGCGTAGTCGACGCGCGGCGGCGCCTCCGCGTACGTACGGCGCTCGACGAGGCCGTTGTACTCCAGGCGCCGCAGCGCGTCGTTGAGGACCTTGGCGCTGATCCCGCCGATGCCCGCGATCAGCGCCCGGGGCCGCATCGGGCCGCCCGCGCCGAGAGTGTAGACCACGACGCTGTCCCAGCGGTTCGCGAGCACCTCGAACGCGAGGCGGGCGTGGCAGTCCGCGGTGTACGCGTCCGATGTGGCGCCAGGGGCGTCCGTGGCGCCCGTGGCGTCCCTGGCGTTTTCGCGCGCGGCGGCTCGCGGGCAGGTCGGCTGCTCCATGTCCGCATCCTGCCCGATCCGATGCACACCGTGCGGTGTGCATCGGATCGCCCCCGGCCCTCGGGCGTCGCGTCAGGCCATGACCACCGTCAGTCCCTCCGGTGCCGCCACGCTCACCGTCCCGTCCGCCGCCACCGCGACGTCCAGCTGCTCCCCGCCGACCTGGAGCCCCGTCACCGTCAGCGGGGCGTAGGTCCGGGCGAAGGTGGGGGCGACGGTGACCGTGCCGCCGGGGACGTCCGCGTCCAGGCCCAGGGACGCGCCGAGCACCGAGACCGCGGAGGCGGCCGCCCACGCCTGGGGGCGGCAGGACGCCGGGTACGGGGCGGGGTGCGGGCCCGCCTCGGCGCCGTGGCCCGCGAACAGCTCGGGCAGCCGGGCCGCGAACCCCGCCGACGCCGTCAGCAGGCCCGCCGCCAGCGGCGCGGCCGCGTCCGGGAACCCGGCCTTGACCAGGCCGTGCACGGCGATCGCGGTGTCGTGCGGCCAGATCGAACCGATGTGGTAGCCGAACGGGTTGAAGCCCACCGAGTCGCTGCTCAGCGTGCGCAGGCCGTGGCCCGAGTCGAGGTCGGGGCCGGTCAGCCGGGCCGCGAGCGCCGCGCTCTCCTCCCGGTTCAGCAGGCCCGTGCCGAGGAGGTGGCCGAAGCCCGAGGTGACGGAGTCCACCGGCCGGCCGTCGCGGTCCAGCGCGACCGCCGGGTACGCGCCCCGCTCGTCCTCCACCCAGAAGCGGTTCCGGAAGCGGGTGGCGAGCCCGTCGGCCCACTCCTCCCACCCGTCCGCGCCCGGCCGCCCGAACTCGCGCAGCAGCGCCGCTCCGCCCCGCGCGGCCTCGTACGCGTACGCCTGCACCTCGCACAGCGCGATCGGCGCGTCGGCGAGGCGGCCGTCGCGGTGGCGGATGGAGTCGCCGGAGTCCTTCCAGCCCTGGTTGGCCAGGCCCCGGCCGGTCCGGTCGACGTACTTGAGGAAGCCGTCGCCGCCCGCCTCCGCCTGGTCGCGCAGCCACCCGAGCGCCGACTCGGCGTGCGGCAGCAGCTGTTCCACCTGCTCCGGGGCCATGCCCCAGCGCCAGGCGTCGTGGAGCAGGGTGAGCCACAGGGGCGTGGCGTCCACCGTGCCGTAGTAGACCGGCGGGAGGGAGAACGTCTCCGCGAAGTTCTGGGTGCCGCGCCGCACTTCGTGCAGAATCTTGCCCGGCTGCTCCTCCGTGGTCGGGTCGACCACCCCGCCCTGGCGGCGGGCGAGGGTGCGCAGGGTGCCGGCCGCGAGGTCGGTGCCGAGCGGGAGCAGCATGCGGGCGGCCCAGAGCGAGTCGCGGCCGAAGAGGGTCAGGAACCAGGGGGCGCCCGCGGCCAGGAACTGATCCACGCCGCCCACCCCGACCCTGAGCCCTTCGTCGGACTGCGGGTCCACCAGGCGCAGCCGGTCCGCGTCGGCGACCGACTGGTCCAGCCACTGGTCGAAGCGGCGGTCCGCGCTGCGCAGGGTCGGGGTGCGCCACGGCACGGAGTCCGCGGGGCCCGCGGGGAACTGGTCGCCGTCCGCGTACCCCGCCGTGCAGCGCAGGGTCACCGTCCACGAGGTGCCGGGGTCCAGTTCGACGTCGTACGACAGCCGGCCCTCGGACGCGTCCAGCGCGTCCGGCGCGGGCTCGCTGACCAGGCGTACGGCGAACTCGTCGCGCGACCAGGAGAGACCTGCGGTCTCTTCGGCCCGCGCCGGTATCTCGTCCACGGTGTGGCCCGACTTCACCCGCTCCATCAGGGCGAGGTCGGTGGCGGCCGTGATCGTCAGCCGGAAGCCGACCCGCTGGGTCCCGGCGTTGCTGACCTCGAAGCTCTCCTCCAGCCGGCCGGACGCGACGGTCCGGCGGCGCTCCAGGGCGACCGCCGGGTCGGGCGTCACCTCGCCGAGCCCCCGCAGGATCGCCCGGAAGTCCGCCCGGTCGGCCCCCCTGAACCCGCCGACGACCGGGGCCAGCGGGATGGACCCGGTGGAGACGGTCAGCCGGGACAGCGCCCTGCTGTCGCCGTGGTAGAAGCCGTCCGCACCCCCGTCGAGCTGCCCGTCCGCACGCGAGATCACAAAGCTCGGCGCGTACAGGGTGACAACCGCGTCGTGCAGGAACGGCTGTAGGTCCTGGGCCACGGAGGTGGGGGCCGTGACCGAGCTGTTGGTGTCCTGGGCCTTGACAGTGGTGTCCAAAAGAGTAGAACCTCTCAACGTTTGATCGTTCCAAAGACAGTAACGACCTCTTCAGAGGACTGACAATGCCTTTGGAACGCTCAAATGAAGCTTGTGAGAATCTGCTAGGACCCCAGGACCTCGTACGTCGGAGGCCATATGCCCCGCTCCACCAGCAGTCCCTCGTCGAAGGGCGGCCCGGTGACCCTTGCCATGGTCGCCCGCAGGGCCGGAGTCTCGACGCAGACGGTGTCCAACGCGATCAACTCGCCGGACCTGCTGCGCGCCGAGACCCTGGAGCGGGTCCGCCAGGCGATCGACGAGATGGGCTACCGCCCGAGCCGCGCCGCGCAGACGCTGCGCACGCGCTCCAGCAAGCTCATCGGCTACGGCATCCAGCCCACCCCGCCCGGGGTCACGGCCCCGGTCATGGACCGTTTTCTGCACGCCCTGTCCGAGGCCGCAGACGAGGCCGGCTACCGGATCCTGCTGTTCGCCAGCGCGCCCGGCGGCACGAGCCTGGCGGGGTACGAGGAGCTGCTCGACCAGTACGACGTCGACGGCTTCGTGCTCGGCGACACCGGCCGCCAGGACCCGCGCCAGGCGTGGCTCGCCAAACGGGGCGTGCCGTTCGTCGGCTTCGGCCGGATGTGGTCGGGGCGGCAGATCGGCGACTGGGTCGACGTCGACGGCGCCTCGGGCACCGACGCCGCCGTGCAGCACCTGATCGCCCGCGGGCACCGCAGGATCGCCTTCCTGGGCTGGCCGCGCGGCTCCGGCGTCGGTGACGACCGTGCCGACGGCTGGCGGCGGGCCATGCGCTGGCACGGGCTGCCGACGCGCGGTCTGCGCGCGCAGAGCCTGGGGGACATCGAGGCGGCCCGGATCGCCGTGAAGCCCTTACTGGACGGGGGTGCCACGGCCGTGGTCGCGGCCAGCGACGTCCTGGCGCTCGGCTGCTACCACGCGCTGCGCGACCGGGGCGCCGTCCCGGGCCGGGATGTCGCGGTGGTCGGCTTCGACGACTCGCCGACCGCCGGGATCCTCTCGCCCTCCCTGGCCACCGTCGCCCAGCCGCTGGAGGCGGTCGGGCGGGAGTGCGTACGGCTGCTGCTGGCGCGGATAGCCGGCCCGGCCGGGCCGCCGGAGCGCGTCCTGCTGGAGCCGTCCCTCGTCGTCCGCGAAAGCGCCTCCAGGCCTGGCCCGGAGGCACCGGGCCCCGAAACGTCTGGCCCCGACACACCGGGTTCCGACACGACAGGTCCCGGCACACCGGGCCCCGACACACCACGTTCCGACACCGCGGCGCTCTGACGCGTCGCGCCCTCAAACCTCACCCTCTCCTCCACCCCCCATAGAGCCGCCCGTACCATCCCGAATCCACGGAGGAATCATGGTCCCCCGCACGGCCACCGCCGCCCTCGTCACCTGCGCGGCACTCCTGGCAGCCACCGGCTGTTCGTCGAGTTTCAGCGACGACAAGGAGACGAAGCAGGACACCAGCGCCAAGCAGACCCTCAAGGTGTTGATCGCCACCTCGGGTGACGCCGAGACCAAGGCGGTCAAGGACGCTGCGGCCGCGTACGAGAAGCAGTCCGGCAACAAGGTCACCGTAGAGACCGCCAAGGACATGAACCAGCAGTTGGCCCAGGGCTTCGCCGGGCACAAGCCGCCGGACGTCTTCTACGTCAACTCCGACATGTTCGCCAACTACGCCAAGGGCGGCTCCCTCTACGCCTACGGCGACAAGATCAAGGACGCGGACGACTTCGCCGAGCAGCTGCGCGCCTCCTTCACCTACGACGACAAGCTGATGTGTCTGCCGAAGGACACCTCCACCCTCGCCCTCGCGATCAACACCGACCTGTGGAAGAAGGCCGGGCTGACCGAGAAGGACTACCCGACCTCCTGGGAGGAGCTGCGGAAGGTCGCGGGCAAGCTGACCGGGAACGGCGTCACCGGCCTGGTCACCAGCGACGAGTACCAGCGGCTCGGCGTCTTCATGAAGCAGGCGGGCGGCTGGATAACCGACCCCGGGCAGACGAAGATGACCGCCGACGGCGCGAAGAACGCCGAGGGGCTCGGCTTTGTGAAGTCGCTGCTGAAGTCCGGCTCGATGAAGTACGCCAAGCAGGTCGACACCAGCTGGGGCGGCGAGGCCCTCGGCAAGGGCAAGGCCGCCATGACCATCGAGGGCAACTGGCTGACCGGCGCCATGAAGCTCGACTACCCGGACGTCAAGTACAAGGTGGTCGAGCTGCCCGCGGGCCCGGCCGGGAAGGGCACGCTGGCCTTCAGCAACTGCTGGGGCGTGGCCGCGGAGAGCGCCCACCGGTCGGCCGCGGTGGACCTGGTGAAGTACCTGAGCTCCGGTGAGCAGCAGCTGAAGTTCGCCGAGGGCTTCGGCGTGATGCCCTCGCGCACCAGCGCCCTCGCCGAGTACGCGAAGCAGGAGCCGGACGCCAAGGCCTGGGTCGACGCCAACGCCTACGCGCAGGGCCCGGTGACCATCGCCGGATTCGACAAGGTGCTCAGCCAGTTCAACACCGAACTCCAGTCGCTGAACACCACCGACCCGAAGAAGATCCTCGCCGACCTCCAGCGCAACGGCGAACAGGCCCTCGCGAAGGGCAACTGAGCCGTCATGCCGTTCCGCACCACCCCCCGCACGGCGCGCCGCACCTCAGGCGGCGCGCCGACCGGCCCCCGCCCGGCCCCCGCGGCCGACGGCGGGGGGCCCAGTACGGCCGGTTCGCCGGGCGCGCCTGACGCGCCCGGCGGGTCCGGCCCCGCGCCGGCGCCCCGCACCCCAAACACCCCGTCCGCGGGGCGCCGCCGCGGCGAAGGCGCCTGGGGCTGGCTGTTCGTCAGCCCCATGGTGCTGATCCTCGGCCTGTTCCTGGTGCTGCCGATCCTGATGGCCGCGTGGGTCTCCCTGCTGGACTGGGACGGTCAGTCCAACCCGTTCAGCGGGCAGACGAAGTTCGTCGGCCTGGACAACTACCGGGCGCTGCTCACCGAGGACGGACTCGACCGCACCCTGTTCGCGACCTCGCTGCGCAACAACGTCTACTACGTGGCGCTGACCGTGCCGCTCCAGACGGTGCTCGCGCTGGTGCTGGCCCTGATCGTCAACCAGCGGCTGCTGCGCGCGCGGGGCGCCCTGCGCACCACGTTCTTCTTCCCGTCGGTCACCAGCTCGATCGCGGTCGCCACCGTCTTCCTCTTCCTCTTCCAGGGCAGCGGGGCGGTCAACACGCTGCTGTCCTGGATCGGGGTGAAGGGCCCGAACTGGTTCTCCGACTCGCGCGGGGTGCTCTCGCTGCTGCTCGGCGGCCTGGGGATCGTCGACCCCGACCACCCCACGGGTGCGCTCGCCAGCCACTCCTTCATGGGTCTTTCCTGGTACGAGTGGCTGTCCGGGCCGTCCGTCGCGATGTGCACGATCATCCTGCTCGCCGTGTGGACGACCTCCGGCACCTTCATGCTGATCTTTCTCGCGGCCCTCCAGGACATCCCGCGCGAGCTGGAGGAGGCGGCCGCCATCGAGGGCGTGAACCGCCGCCAGATGCTGCGCTACGTCACGCTGCCCGCGCTGCGGCCGGTGTTCTTCCTCGTCCTCACCCTGGGCACGATCGCCACCTGGCAGGTCTTCGACCAGGTGTATGTGATGGGCCAGGGCGCCCCGGGCAACACCACGCTGACGCCGGCCTTCATGTCGTACTCGGCCGCCTTCGACGGCGCCGACTTCGGGCAGGGCGCGGCCATCGCCTTCATCCTGCTCGCGCTGATCCTGTGCATCACCGCCCTCCAGCGCTGGGCGCTGCGGGAGCGCGGCCCCCGCCCCGGGAGGAATCGATGAACACCAAGGCCGCGGCCACCCGGGCGCAGGCGCGCCCGGTGCTCGGCCGGTTCCCGCTGCCGCTGCGGGTGCTGGGGTACTCGCTGGTGGTGGGGATCGGGCTGCTGTATCTGCTGCCGTTCGTACTCCAGCTGGTCACCGGGTTCAAGACGGACGCGGACGCGGCGACGCACCCCCTCGGGCTGGTGCCCACCACCCCGACGACCGCCGCCTACCAGCGGCTGTTCGGGCTGAGCCAGGCCGGGGACGGGGTGCCGTTCCTGCGCTGGCTGGGCAACTCGGCCTTTGTCGCGGTCGTGGTCACCGCCGGGCGGGTGCTGTTCGACTCGATGGCGGGGTACGCGCTGGCGCGGCTGCGGTTCCGGGGCCGCTCGCTGCTGTTCGGCTTCGTCCTCGGGGTGATGGCGGTGCCCGGGGTGGCGCTGCTGATCCCGAAGTTCCTGGTGCTGAACACCTTCGGGCTGTTCGACACCTACACCGGCATGATCCTTCCGCTGATGGTGGACGCGGCCGGGATCTTCATCATGAAGCAGTTCTTCGAGTCGATCCCCCGGGAGGTCGAGGAGGCCGCGCGGGTGGACGGCGCCGGGGTGATCCGGACCTTCTGGTCGGTGGTGCTGCCGATGGCCAGGCCCGCGCTGATCACCCTGACGATTCTGTCCTTCCAGGGCTCGTGGAACGAGTTCACGCACTTCCTGGTGTCCACCCAGTCCGGCGAGTACGAGACGCTGACGACCGGGCTCGCGCGGTTCATCTCCGGCGGCCTCGGCGGCGGTACGCAGTACCCGCTGAAGCTGGCGGCGGCCCTGCTGGCGACGGTGCCCGTGGCGGCGCTGTTCTTCTGCTTCCAGCGCTACTTCGTGCAGGGGGCGAACTCGGGGGCGGTCAAGGAATAGCGAGCGGACTTCGGGGGCTGCCTGAGTGGCATACGCGGTGCATGCCGCGCACGCTGGAAATATGGCACAGGATCCACGGGAAAAGGTTTTCAACGGGGATTTCAGTGAAGGCACCAGCGGCTGGTTCACCGTGCAGGCGGCCCCCGTTTCCGTCACGGGCGGGAAACTGTGCGCCGACGTACCGGGAGGCACACAGGCCCCGGCCGACGTCATCGTGGGGCAGAGCGACATCTGGCTGCAACAGGGCAGGACGTACACGTTCGCGTTCACCGCTTCGGCGAGTCCGCCGTCGGCGGTGACGGCCCGGGTCCAGCTCGACCAGGCGCCCAATTACCCGAATACGTTCTCGCAGGACATCGCCCTCGGCCCGGAACAGCCGTACACGTTCACCTTCACGTCCTCCCTCGACACCGACCGTGGCCAGGTCCTGTTCCTGCTCGGCGGAGACCCCGCGCCCTCGGTGTGCTGCGTGGGCGGGGTGTCCCTCATCGGCGGCGACCCGGTGCCCCGCTATGTGCCGGACACCGGCCCGAGGGTGCGGGTCAACCAGGTCGGCTACCTGCCGTCCGGACCGAAACACGCGACCGTCGTGACGGACGCGCCCGGGCCGATCCCCTGGCAGGTGAACGACAGCGCCGGGGCCACCGTCGCGTCCGGCACCTCGACGCCGGCCGGGATGGACACCTCCTCCGGGCAGCAGGTGCACACGCTGGACTTCAGCGCGGTGACGCAGTCCGGCACCGGGTACACGCTGAGCGTCGACGGACAGACCAGCTACCCGTTCGACATCACCGCCACCGCCTATGACCAGTTGCACTCCGACGCCCTGCGCTTCTTCTACGCCCAGCGCAGCGGCATCCCCATCACCGACGCGCTGGCGCCCGGATACGCGCGCCCGGCCGGACACATCGGCGTCATCCCCAACCTGGGCGACACCAGCGTGCCCTGCCAGCCGGGTGTCGGCGACTACCAGCTGGATGTGAGCGGCGGCTGGTACGACGCCGGGGACGAGGGCAAGTACGTGGTCAACGGCGGCATCGCCACCTACCAGCTCCTCAGCCTGTACGAGCGGACGCTGACCGCGCCCCGGGGGCGCCTGGGTCCGCCGGGCGACGGCGACCTGCACATTCCCGAGAGCGGCAACGGCGTGCCCGACATCCTCGACGAGGCGCGCTGGGAGCTGGAGTTCCTGCTGCGCATGCAGGTGCCCGCCGGAGCGCCCCTCGCGGGAATGGCCCACCACAAAGTGCACGACGACAACTGGACCGGGCTGCCGATGCCTCCGGACCAGGACCCGCAGCCACGCCACCTGCACCCGCCGTCCACGGCGGCGACGCTCAACCTGGCCGCGACCGCCGCGCAGGGCGCCCGGCTGTACGCGCCCTTCGACCAGGCCTTCGCCCAGCGCTGCCTGGCCGCCGCCCGTACCGCCTGGGCGGCCGCGCAGGCGCACCAGAACCTGTACGCGAGCAACGCGGATGCGACCGGCGGCGGCCCGTACGACGACACGGACGTCACCGACGAGTTCTACTGGGCGGCCGCCGAACTGTTCCTCACCACCGGCGAGCAGCCGTTCCTCGACGCGCTGCGGGCCTCGCCGTACGGCACGGGTGAGCCGTTCCCGCCGTCCGGGTTCGGCTGGAAGCAGGTCGCCGCGCTCGGCCGGCTCGACCTGGCGACCGTGCAGAGCCAACTGCCGGACGCCGACCGGAGCGCGGCCCGCGCCTCGGTGGTGGCCGCCGCCGACCGGTACCTCCAGACGGCACAGGGCCAGGCATACGGCGTGCCGCTCGCGGACAGCGAGTTCGTCTGGGGCTCCAACAGCGCGGTGCTCAACAAGCTCGCCGTCATCGCGACCGCCTTCGACCTGACCGGCGACCAGCGCTACCGCGACGGTGTACTGGAGGGGCTGGACTACATCCTCGGCCGCAACGCCCTCAACGAGTCCTATGTGACCGGGTACGGTCAGCACAACTCCCACAACCAGCACAGCCGCCTCTACAGCCACGAGCTCGATCCGACGCTGCCGGAGCCCCCGGCCGGTGCGATCGCCGGCGGCGCGAACGTCGGCCTGGAGGATCCCAAGGCGAGCAGGGTGCTGATCGACCGCACGGTCGATCCGCCCCAGCGGCCCGCCCCGCAGTTCTGCTACCTCGACGACATCCAGTCGTGGTCGACCAACGAGGTCGCCATCAACTGGAACGCGGCGCTGTCGTGGGTCGTCTCGTTCGCGGCCGACGACCAGAGCGTCGGCGCGTAGGCCCTGCGCGATACACACCTGGCGGTGTGCGTCGGCCTCCCTAAAGTCCCCGTCGTCACCACGGTTTCTCACGACGGGAGAACTCATGCGCATCGGCATTCTGGGCACGGGCGGGATGGCCACGACGCTGGGCGGGGCGTGGGTACGCGCCGGGCACGACGTCCTGATCGGCGGGCGCGACCGCGCGGCGGCCGCGGCGACCGCCGCGCGGACCGGCGCCGCCGGGCACGGCACCCTCGCCGACGCGGCGGCGCACGGCGAGGCCGTCCTGGCGGCGGTCCCGGCGGAGGTGGCGCCCGAACTGGTCAAGGGGCTCGCCGACACCCTCGCCGGCCGCACGGTGATCGACTGCTCGAACCCCCTGGTGCCGACCGACGACGGCCTGACGCTGTCCACCGGCGGCACGACCTCCATCGCCCGGCGGATGGCGGACGCCGCGCCGGGCGCCCAGGTGGTCAAGGCGTTCAACCTCTGCCACGACAGCATCTGGACCCTGCCCCGCCCGGCGTTCGAGGGCGCCCCGCTGGCCGTCCCGTTCTGCGGCGACGACCCTGCCGCCCTCGACCGGACCGCCGAACTCATCACCTCCATGGGCTGCGCCCCCATCCCCTGCGGCGGGCTCGCCCGCGCGGTGTACATCGAGGCGGCGGCGGCCTTCGCGATCGGCGCGTGGCTGGCGGGCGCGGAGCCCCGGTTCGCGTTCCCGGTGCCCATGGCGGCGCCGGACGCGCCCGCCTCATAGGCCGCGGGCGCCCCCGCGTAGGCTGCTGCGCCGAGACCGGTGAACGGGGAGCTGAGCAGTGCGGATACAGCGGCACCAGGTGGGCGAGGCGGCGGTTTCGGCGGCTCTTGAGGACTTCGCCAACAGGATCGGGTCGATGGTCCACTCCATGTCGAAGGCCGGCCCGATCGCCACCTACGAGTGGCAGCTCATCTCGGAGGAGCTCCTCGACTATCTGGGCGCGCTCTCTGTCGAGACCCCCGACCTCGACACCCCGGAGGCCAAGGCCGTCCTCGACGACGCCACCGAGGCCGCGGCTGGTGCCGTGGCGTACGCCGCGTACTACCCGACCAACGACTTCCAGATCTTCCTCAACTACGCGAACTTCGGGATGAGCTACGACCGCGGGGCGGAGGGCGAGCCGGAGTCCGTGACCCCGGGTGAGTGGCTCGACGCCTTCTGTCTGGCGGTCCTCTCCGACAAGGCCTCCTGGCACGGCGAGGCGTTCCACTTCGCCCGCAAGCCGTTCGACGAGGCCGGGGCCGGGCGGCCCGACGTCGAACTCATCCGCGGCTTCATGGCGTATGTCATCGGGGACACGGGGGACGACGACGCGGACTACCCGCCGTCCAGGGAGCAGAAGCTCGCCGCGCTCGACGCCGCGCTGGCCCGGATACGGACCCTCGACGCCGAGGGCGCCGCGCCCGGTGAGGGCGGCCTCCTCGACCGGCCGCAGTCCCTCGGGCTGCGCGCGCTGCGCGCCCTGACCACCGGCGACCGCGACTCCTTCCGCACCGCGCTGGCCAACCTGCTGCTCCCGCACAGCGCCATCCCCGGCCCCGGCGCCAGGCCCCGCACCCTGCTGCCGCTCCTTCCGCTGGCCCTGGCCGCGCTCGCCTACCGCCGCGAGGGCTGGCAGCCGCCCCTCGACACCGGGTATCTGCCGCGGGCGCTGGTGACCGGGTTCGAGACCGCGGGGCCACGCGTCCAGGCGTACGGCCGCGTCCGGCGCCCGGACGCGGTCGCCGCGCTGGCCGCCGGGCCGGTGGTGGTCGAACGGCCCGAAGCCCCTCGCGAGATGCACCCGGAGAGCGAGGCCCTGTTCGAGCAGTACACCAGAGAGGCCCTGACGCCGGAGGACGGAAAGCCGCTCTCCGCCCGGGACCTGTTGGGTGCCGTGCGCTACCAGGACCTCATGTTCAAGGCCCGCGCCTCGCTCACCGCCGACGTCACGGACCAGCAGCTGGAAAACCTGCGCCTCGCCGCCGAGCTGGGCACCGCGCTGTTCCGTGTCACGCTCGCCGAGCCCGGCACGGACGTCGAGGTGACGATCGGCGGCCGCACGCTCAGCTACCCCGCCTACCACGGTGACCAGGCCGGGCCCGGCCCCTGGCACACCGCGATGAACTTCGCCCTGATCGGCGGCCGGCGCGAGGAAATCGCCGCACTCGTCCTCAGCGGCTCCGCCCGACTGGAGGGCGACGGCTCCGCCTTCGCCTCGTACCGCCGGGCGCTCCACGACTATTTCCGGGGCGTGGACCCGGAACCCGCCACGGACCGCGCGCTCGAGGACTGCGAGAAGGCCAGGAACTGGGGGTTCTTCCCGCCGCCCGGCGTTCTCTTCTCCCAGCTCGTCGAGGGCGACGAGGAGAGCTTCAACCTCGCCCTCGTCGACGCCCTCGAAACCCACCGCGACCACTACCGGGTCGCCGACCGCGCGGTCGACTCCGACGCCGCCATCAACCTCGACATCCTGGCCCTGGCCTGCCACGCCCGCCGCCGGGGCTGGAACATCCGGGTCAGCTCCGCCTATCTGCCGCCGCGCCTGCTCGCGGGCTGAAGCGGGTGGTGACGGATACCGTCATTCCGATGTCTCCGCCCACGCCGCCAGCTCCGCGCGGATGCGGCGGTCCATGGCCATCGACAGCTCCGCGTCCACCACGCCCTTGGCGATCGGCCGCAGCTGCTCAACCGTTTCGCCTATCCGCGACGTGGGCTCGGCCAGGACCGTGGTGCGCAGGAGGGCCGCGAAGATCTCGGCGATCGCGTCCACATGGCGGCGCATCTCGCGGGCCGCTTCCAGGACGGCGTCGAGCGGGACGCCCCGGTCGACCAGCTCGCTGGAGGTGTCCAGGAGACGGCGGCTGACGTGGACCAACTGGTCGCCGTCGACCGCGAGATAGCCGAGGTCGAGGGAGGCGGCGAGGTTTTCCGCGGTCACCTGGCCCTTGAAGTAGTCGGCCAGGGCCTCGGGCGCCAGCCGGACCGGCGTCTCCTGCGACCAGGCCGGGACGGAGACGGGGGCCGGGTGCAGCCCGAGGAGGTCGGCGACGTCGCGGCGGCCGCTCTCGAAGGCGGCGAAGAGTTCGGCGATGCCGCCGAGGGTGTGGCCGCGCTCCAGCAGCGCCCCGATCGTACGGAGCCGGGCGAGGTGGTGGTCGTCGTACCAGGCGATGCGGCCCTCGCGGCGCGGTGGCGGGAGGAGCTTGCGCTCCCGGTAGAAGCGCAGGGTGCGCACGGTGATCCCGGCCTTCTCGGCCAGCTCCGCGACGCGGTATTCGCGGATCTCCTCCGGGCCGTCCGGAGCCTGGGGTGCTTCGCTCGTCGCCACGTGAGCACCCTATGCCCGCACCCGGGAGGGCGAACCGCCGGTAACTTCCTCTCGCCCGGCCCCTACCGCCCGGTAGCCCGCTGTCCTACGCTCAAACCGTGCCAGTAATCGCTGGCGCGGTTCCGAGTGTTGCGGGAGGCGGCCCCATGACCGGTGCTGAATTGAATCCTCCCCTCCCGGCAGGGGAGGGGATTCCTGGCTCAGGCTGCCTGCGGGAGCAGCGTTCCCGCAGGTCTTACGCCCTCGGCACCAGCCGGGTTGAGACCAGCCCGGACCAGCATCACGCGGGCGGAGTTCTTGTCCCTGGGGGATACGGCTCCGCATGCGGTGCAGGCATAGGTTCGTTCGAAAAGAGGTAGCGCGTGCTTGGTTCTCGCTCCGCACTGCGCGCAGTCCATCGTGGTGTGCGCGGGATGCACGAGGTGGACGTCCCGCCCGTGCTTGCGGCCCATCTCGGTCAGAGCGCGTTTGGTGGCGCTGATCGCGGCGTCGGCCGCCTTGCGCGCCATCGACGTCTTGGCGAGGAACTTCGGCCGGAAGTCCTCCACGGCGATGGCATCGTGGTCGTGCACGACGCGTTTGGCCCACTTGCGTCCGGTGTCCTGCCGCTGCCGGGCGGCCTTCTTGTGCGCCTTGGCGCGCAGGTGCTTCGCTTCGCGGTAGCCCTTCGAGGCGGCCTGCCCCTTGGCGGGCTTGCGGCGGGCCATCATCCGGTCGTACCGCGACAGCTTCGACTGGGCCTTCCTGCCGTGTTCCGGGTGGGGAAGGTCGTGGTCGTCGGATGTGGTGGTGGCGGTCTCCCTCGCACCCCAGTCGATCCCGAGCACGCGGCCGGTGGAGGGAAGCGCCTGGACTTCAGCAGGGACGACGAACGAGGCGTACCAGTGCCCGACGCTGTCGCGGTACACGCGCACCGAGGACGGCTCGGCGGGCAGATCTCTCGACCACACCACCGTTACCGCGATGTTCCCGGCCAGGTGCAGGCCGCCGTCTTTGAGGCGGAAGCCACGCCGGGTGTAGTTCAGGCTCGGGTCGGCCTCGCGCTTCTTCTTGTACCTGGGCATCCCGGCCCGCCGCTTGACCGGCAACCGGTCCTTGATGTCCTTGTGCGCTTTCGCGCGGGACTTGCCGAAATCGCGTATGAGCTGCTGCTGCGGCACGGACGAGCCCTCACGCAGCCACGGTGTCTTCCTGCGGGCTTCGGTCAGCATCCTGTCGAGCTGCGCCGGACCGCACGTCCGCTTGTCCTCCGGGTGGGCCTTGTTGTGCAGGTGCACCACCCTGCTCTTGGCCACGCACTCGTTCCACACCCACCGGCACCGGTCCCACTCGGCTTCGAGGGCGCGCCGGGCCGTGGACGACAGACGCACACGGAAGGTGTGCCGGGCATGCCCGGCATCCTCCGTGATCGCTCCTGTCGTCATGCATGCCAACCTATCCGGGAGGACTGACAATTGAGAGCTCTTGACCGTTGTGGGCTCCCGCACCCCGTCACGGCGTGGACGGGGTTTCGCCCTGCGGGCGAAACCCCGTTCACTGCCCTGCTCCGCAGGAGTCCGATTCCTCCCCGGCCTGAAGGCCGGGGCAACCTCGGAGGCTCCAGGTGACGCGGGAACACGTACGGGTGGCGGTGATCGGAGCCGGATTCGGCGGGCTGGGGGCGGCCGTGCGGCTGCGCCGGGCGGGGATCACCGACTTCGTCGTCCTGGAGCGGGCCGGGGCGGTCGGGGGCACCTGGCGGGACAACACCTATCCGGGCTGCGCCTGTGATGTGCCGTCCCATCTGTACTCCTTCTCCTTCGCGCCCAACCCCGAGTGGCCGCGCAACTTCTCCGGGCAGCCGCATATCCGGGCGTATCTGGAGCGGGTCACCGACACGTTCGGGCTGCGGCCGCACCTGCGCTTCGACGCCGAGGTGCGGGCCATGCGCTGGGACCCGCGCGCGCTGCACTGGGAGATCGACACCGCGGCCGGTCCGCTGACCGCCGATGTCGTGGTCAGCGCCACCGGACCGCTGTCGGACCCGAAGATCCCGGACATCCCCGGCCTGGCCGGCTTCCCCGGCGAGGTCTTCCACTCCTCGCGCTGGGACCACGGCTACGACCTGCGCGGCAAGCGCGTCGCGGTGATCGGCACCGGCGCCTCGGCCATCCAGATCGTGCCCGCCATCCACCGCGAGGTGGACCGGCTCACCCTCTTCCAGCGCACCCCGGCCTGGGTGCTGCCGCGCATGGACCGCCGTATCTCGGCCGCCGAGCAGTGGCTGCACACCAGGGTCCCGGCGACCCGCGCGCTGCGGCGGGCGGTGCTGTGGGGGGTGCGGGAGCTACAGACCTGCTCGTTCACCCGGTGGCCCGACTCGCTGCGGCTGGTGGAGCGGGTCGCCCTCGGCCATATGCGGCGGGCCGTCGGGGACCCCGCCCTGCGGGCCCGGCTGACGCCCGACTACCGCATCGGCTGCAAGCGCGTCCTGCTGTCCAGCGAGTACTACCCGGCCCTCGCCCAGCCCCATGTCGATGTCGTCGCCGGGCTGAAGGAGGTGCGCGGCGCCACGCTCGTCGCCGCCGACGGCACCGAGGCCGAGGCCGACGCGATCATCTTCGGGACCGGCTTCCAGGTGACCGACATGCCGATCGCGCACCGGGTGACCGGGGCGTACGGGACGACGCTCGCGGAGGAGTGGCGGGACGGCATGGAGGCGCTGCGCGGCACCAGCGCGGCGGGCTTCCCCAACCTCCTGACGATCATCGGGCCCAACACCGGGGTCGGGACCACCTCGATGATCCTCGTCATCGAGGCCCAGCTGGCGTATCTGGCCGACTTCATGCGGCAGTTGGACGTGCTGGGCGGCGCCGCGGGCCGAAAGGTGGCGCTGGACGCCCGGCCCTCGGCGGTGCGGGCGTGGACCGACCGGGTGCAGGAGCGGCTGAGCCGTACGGTGTGGAACGTGGGCGGCTGCGACAGCTGGTACTTGCAGAACGGGCGCAACACGACCGTGTGGCCCGGGTCGACGTCGGAGTTCCGCTGGGTGACGCGGAGGGTGGACGCCACCGAGTACCGGGTGCTGCGGCCGGAGCGGGGCGCCGAGCCGGATGTGGTGGGCGCGGGCGCCGGGCGGGGGGAGCGGTGAGCCGCCGTCCGGCGCGGCTCGCCGCGGGGCCGTACGCGCCGCCCGTCGCCGTGAGCGAACTGTCCGTCATCTCCGCCGACGGCTCCCGCCTCCACGCCGAGCTGCACGGGCCCGAGGGCGCCCCCGCCGTGGTGCTGGCGCACGGCTGGACCTGCTCGACCGCCTTCTGGGCGCCGATCGTCCGCGAACTGGCCGCCGACCACCGCGTCGTGCTGTACGACCAGCGCGGCCACGGCCGCAGCCCCGCCGCCGGCCCCGGCGGCTACAGCACCCACGCGCTCGCCGACGACCTCGCGGCGGTGCTCCAGCAGACCCTCGCGCCCGGGGAGCGGGCCGTCGTGGTGGGCCACTCCATGGGCGGCATGACGCTCATGGCGGCCGCCGACCGGCCGCAGCTGCGCGAGCGCGCGGCGGCCGTGCTGCTGTGTAACACCGGCTCCTCGCGGCTGATCGAGCGGGGCCGCGTCGTACCGCTGCGCGGCGAGCGCCTGCGGGTGCGGGTGCAGCGCGCGCTGCTGGGCTCGCGGGCGCCGCTCGGGCCGGTGACGCCGCTCTCCAGACGCCTGCTGAAGTACGTGACGATGGGCCCGGAGGCGGGCCCCGCCGTGGTGGACGCGTGCGCGAGCATCGTGCACGACTGCCCGCGGGCGGTGCGGGCCGCGTGGGCGCGGGTCATCGGCGACCTCGACCTCGACGCGGAGGTCGGCCGGCTGGCCGTCCCCACCGCCGTCCTCGCCGGCACGGCCGACCGGCTGACCCCCCTGGAGCACGCGCGGGCGCTGGCCGACCGGCTCCCCCGGTGCGTCGGCTTGACCGAGCTGGACGGGCTCGGGCACATGGCACCGGTGGAGGATCCGGCGGCGGTGAGCGGGGTGATCCGCGGGCTGGTGGCGACGTACGGCGATCCGGGAGGCGCGAGAGCGGCGGTTCCCGAGAGCGGACGAGTACGAGGAGCGGAGGAGTCATGAGCGGTCTGCGCGGAAGTCTGGAGGGCCGGGTCGCCGTGGTGACCGGGGCGGCCCGGGGCGTGGGGGAGCTGCTGGCCCGGAAGCTGTCGGCGCGGGGCGCCAGGGTGGCGCTGGTGGGTCTTGAGCCCGAGGGGCTGCGGCGGGTGGCGGAGGGGCTGCTGACGGACGCCGCCACCTGGCACGCCGATGTCACCGACCACGAGGCGATGACCCGGGTGGCCCGGGAGGTCGTCGAGCGCTTCGGGCGGGTGGACATCGTCGTGGCCAACGCCGGTGTGGCCCAGGGAGGTCCGTTCCTCGACACCGACGAGACGGCCTGGCGGCGGGTCATCGAGGTCAATCTGCTGGGCAGCGTCACCACGGCCCGCGCGTTCCTGCCCGCGCTCGTCGCGAGCCGCGGCTATCTGCTCCAGATCTCCTCGCTCGCCGCGCTCTCGCCCGCGCCGATGATGACCGCGTACTGCGCGTCCAAGGCCGGGGTCGAGGCGTTCGCGCACTGTCTGCGCGCCGAAGTGGGCCATCGCGGCGTACAGGTCGGGGTGGCCTATCTCAGCTGGACCGACACGGACATGGTGCGCGGCGCCGACCAGGACGACGTGGCCCGGGAGCTGCGGCGGCGGCTGCCCTGGCCCGCGAACCGCACCTATCCGCTCGGCCCGGCCGTGGACCGGCTGGTGGACGGGATCGAGCGGCGCTCGGCGCATGTGTACGGACAGTGGTGGCTGCGCGGCATGCAGTCCGTACGGGGTGTGCTGCCCGCGCTGGTCGGGACCGTCGGCCCGCGCGAGATGCGCCGCGTCGAGCCCCGGCTCGCGGCGACGCGCGGGCTGCGGGGCGGGCTGGTGGGCGCGGGCGGCGAGGCGGACGAGAAGGCGCGGGCGGAGGGCGGCCGGCGGAAGCCGTGAGGCCCGACATGCGGGGCGTGTTTCCGCATGTCACGCTGGTTGCGACATCGACATGCGGCCACGCCGCGTGGCACCTCTGCCACCCCTTGAGGAGTGACATCGATGGCCAGCAAGGACCAGTTCAACGAGAAGGCCCGGCAGACCAAGCGCAAAGCGCAGGGCGAACAGAGCCAGGACGCACAGCGCGGGCGGCAGTCCCAGCAGCAGGGGCGTGAGCAGCAGCGGCGCGAACAGCCGCCGCGTGAAAGCCGTGAGAGCCGGGAGAGCCGTGGGCCTGCGACGCGGGACCGGGAGGAAGGCGTCGAGGACCAGGAGCCCTACGAGGAGATGTGACCTCGATGGCCTGACCTCGGTGGGGCGCATCCGGGAGATCGGGTGCGCCCCGTCACCTCAGCCGCTTCTCGGCGGCAGCTTCGGGCGCCGCAGGTCCGGCACGTCCGAGTAGTCAGGGGGAGTCGCCGCCGAGTGGCGTTCCAGCAGGTCGAGCGCGGTGCGTACCGCGACGCCCAGCTGCGGATGGCGGCCCTCGGCCCAGTCGAGCGGCGAGCGCGGCGCCTCGATGTCCGGCTCCACGCCGTAGTTCTCGACCCCCCACCCGTACGCGTCGAACCACGCGGCGTTCATCGGCACGGTGATGGCCGTGCCGTCCCCGAGCCGGTGGCGGCCGGTCATGCCGACCACCCCGCCCCAGGTGCGCAGCCCCACCACCGGGCCGATGCCCTGGATCTTGAACGCGGCCGTGATCATGTCGCCGTCGGAGGAGGTCATCTCGTCGGCGACCGCGACGATCGGGCCGCGCGGCGCGTTGCTGGTGTACGAGACGGGCTCGGCGTGGCGGGTCAGGTCCCAGCCCATGATGGTGCGGGTGAGCTTCTCGACAACCAGCTCGCTGATGTTGCCGCCCGCGTTGCCCCGTACGTCCACGATCAGCGCGGGCAGCGACACCTCGCTGCGCACATCGCGGTTGAACTGGGCCCAGCCGGAGCCGCCCATGTCGGGGATGTGCAGATAGCCGCACCGCCCGTCGCTCAACTCGCGCACCACCGCACGCCGTTTGGCCACCCAGTCCTGGTAGCGCAGCGGCCGGTCGTCGATGAGCGGCTGGACCGCGACGCGGCGCGGTGGCGGACTCTCACCATCGGCACTGCCGGCGGGCTGGAAGGTGAGCTCGACGGTCGTGCCCCCGGCGGCGGTGAGCAGCGGGTAGGGGCCGGCGACCGGGTCCACGGGGCGGCCGTCGACATGGGTGAGCGTGGCGCCGTCGCGGATGCCGGTGCCGGCGAGCGGCGAGCGCGCCCGGGAGTCGGAGGACTCGCCGGGCAGGATGCGGGAGACGGTCCAGCGCCCGTCCTTGGTGCGCGCGAAGTTGGCGCCGAGCAGGCCGATGGGCCGCTGGTAGTGGGCCGGGCCCTCGTTGCGGCGGGCTGCGATGACATACGCGTGCGAGGTGCCGAGCTCGCCCTGCACCTCGCGCAGCAGGTCGGCGAACTCGTCGGGGGAGGCGACCCGTTCGACCAGCGGACGGTACTGGGCGAGCGCCCCGTCCCAGTCGACGCCGCACATCCGCGGCTCCCAGTAGTAGGCGCGGGTGATCCGGCCCGCCTCGTCGTACGCCTGCCGCCACTCGGCGGCCGGGTCCACGGTGTGCTGGATCCGCCGCATGTCGATGTGGACGGTGGCGTCGCTGTCGGCGGTCTCCGTGGCGGGCACCGCCCGTAGATCGCCGTCGTCGTTGACGACCAGCCGGGTGCCGTCGCCGCTGACCGCGAACCAGTCCAGGTCGTCGGTGAGTTCGGTGCGCTTGGCCTTGACCAGGTCGAAGTGTTCGAGGGTGGGGCGGGAGGAGGTCTCGGCCGGGTTGGCGAAGGTCTCGCCGAGCGCGCCGGAGATCGGCCAGCGCAGCCACACCAGGCCCCCGCCGCTGACCGGGTACAGCGCCGAGTACTTCGAGGCGGCCACCGGGAAGGCGGTGACCCGGCTGGGCAGCCCCTCCACCTCGATCGTGACCGTGCCCTCGGCCTCGCCGTCGCCGCCCCCCGCCTGCGCGCCGTCCCGGTCGAGGCCGCCCGCCGCCGGGCGGCCCTCGGGGGAGAGCGCGAAGGGGGAGGGGGTCGCCGAGGACAGCGGTACGAGGTAGGGGCGGCAGCCGAGCGGGAACGACAGGTCGCCGGTGTGCACGTCGTAGACGGGGTCGAAGCCGCGCCAGGACAGGAACGCCAGATACCGGCCGTCGCGGGTGAACACCGGCTCCTCGTCCTCGAATCGGCCGCTGGTCACGTCCACGACCGTGTGGTCCGCGAGCCGCGCGATCTTTATCTGGCGCAGCGAGCGGCCGATGCCGGGGTGCGACCAGGCCAGCCAGGCGGAGTCGGGGGAGAAGGCGAGGTCGCGCACCGGGCCGTTCGTCGACCGGATCAACTCGCCGACCTCGTCGACGGTGTCGGTGTCGGTGTCGGCGTCGGGCGAGGGTGTGGGGATCGGCTCCGCGCCGTCCGGCTCCGTCTCCGGTGCGGCGTCGGACGACGCGTCCGGCGACGCGTCCTCCGGGGTGTCCGGCGATGTGTCGAGCAGCAGCAGCCGCCCGTCGTGCGCGGCCACCGCGAGCCGCTTGCCGTCCGGCGACGCCACCATCTCGCGCACCCGCCCGAGCCGGCCCGCCGCCAGCCGCCGCCGCTCCTCCGGGCCCGTCGCGCGCGGCAGATACGCGATCTCGATGGCGTCCTCGCCCTCGGCGTCCGTCACATACGCCACCCGCCCGGTGTCGCCCAGCATCTCCGGCAGCCGGACCCGGACGCCGGGGGTGTCGGCGAGGGTGCGGGCGGGGCCGTCGCGGTGGGTCAGCCAGTACAGGCTGCCCCGTACGCAGACCGCGCTGGCCCGGCCCGTGGTGTCCACGGACAGCGAGTTGACGTGCGAGGCGGCCGGGACCTGGTACGGGCGCCGCCCGGTGCGCGCGCCGCCGAGGCGTACGTCCAGCCGGCGCGGCTCGGCGCGCGGGCCCAGGTCGTCGACGAGCCACAGGTCGCCGGCGCACTGGTAGACGACGCGCGAGCCGTCGGTCGAGGCGTGGCGGGCGTAGAAGTCGGCGTGGTCGGTGTGGCGCCGCAGATCGGTGCCGTCGGGGAGACAGGAGTAGAGGTTGCCGATGCCCTCGTGGTCGGAGAGGAAGGCGATCCGGCCCGCGACGAACATCGCCGAGTCCAGGTGTCCGTTCAACTCCGGCACCAGGCGCGTGCCGTGCAGCCAGAGCCGGCCCGTCGCGCCGCCCCGGTAGCGCTTCCAGGAGGCGGGCTCGTGCGGGGGCTTGCCGGTCAGCAGGAGGGTGCGGCGCTCGCCGTCGGTGTCGGCGACCGCGATGTCGGAGACCGGGCCCCAGGGGAGCCGCCCGCCGGGGCTGCCGTCGGTGGGCAGGCTGTAGGCCCAGGAGAAGTAGGAGAAGGGCTGGTCGTGGGAGGAGACGGCCAGGATGTGGGAGGTGCCGTCCTGGTCGGGGGGCGTCCAGCCGCAGACCCGGGCGTCCGTGCCGCCCCAGTACGTCAGCCGGCGCGCCGGGCCGCCGTCGACCGGGGCGAGATGGATCTCGGGGTCGAGGCTGCGCCAGGTCGTGAACGCGATGTGCGAGCCGTCGGGGGAGAAGCGGGGGTGTCCCACGCGGGTGCGGTCGACCGTCAGCCGCCAGGCCCGGCCGGGTGGCTCGCCGGGCGCGGCCAGAGGCGCGACCCAGAGGTCGTCCTCGGCGGCGAAGCAGAGCAAGTCGTCGTGCAGGTGCGGAAACCGGAGGTACGCGCGGCCGCCCGGGCCCGGCGCGTTCGACAGACCATCGCTCACCCGACCATCCTTCCGGGGCGGCCCCTTCAGGGCAACTCGGTCTTGTGACGCATACCACGAGCGATACGGGGTGGTTTCGTGAAGCGCCGGGCGGATCTGGGCTTACTCTGGAGGTGTACGAAACCGTTTCGTTCGCAGCGCTCGAATGCGTCGGAAGGAGGGCATGGTGCAGGCATTGGACAAACGCCGCAGCAGGCTGTCCCCCGAGCGGGAGAGCGAGCTGTACCAGGCCGTGATGGAGCTGCTGACGGAGGTCGGCTACGACGCGCTGACCATGGACGCGATCGCGGCCCGCACCCACTCCAGCAAGGCCACGCTCTACCGGCAGTGGAAGAGCAAGCCGGCGCTGGTCGCGACCGCACTGCGACAGACCAAGCCCGTCTCGCTCGAGGACATCGACACCGGATCGCTGCGCGGCGATCTGCGCGAGATGGTGCGGTGCGGCGACGAGGCCCGGGAGCGGGACGCGGCGCTGATGCGCGGGCTCGCCCTGGCCGCCCACCAGAACCCGGATCTGCTCGAGGCGCTGCGCGAACTCCTGATCACTCATGAACTCGGCGCGTTCGACATGCTGCTCAAGCGCGCCGTCGACCGCGGTGAGGTCGCCCCGGACCGCCCCGCCCTCAAGTACACCGTGCACCTGCTGCTCGGCGCCTTCACCACCCGGGCGCTGGTCGAGGCCAAGGAGCCGGACGCCGACTACCTCTTCGACTACATCGACGCCGTGATCCTCCCCGCCCTCGGTGTTCTGTCCCCCGCCTCCCCCTGAGGCGACCCTCTCCCCTTCCCCCCCCCAAACCCGGCACCCGCAACGCCGCACCCCCACAACCCCATAGAGCTCCAGCCGGCGCGCCGCTCTCGTCGCCGTCTGGTTCCCCACCCCTGCCCAGTCACGCCTATTCGACGGGAGCATCTCTCCTCGTGGCCACGTTCCTGTATAAACTCGGCCGATTCGCCTTCCGGCGACGTCGGTTCGTCGCCCTGATATGGGTGGCGCTCCTGGCGGTCGCCGGGGTCGGCGCCGCCACCGCCTCGCAACCCACCAACGACAGCTTCTCCATCCCGGGGACGGAGGCCCAGAAGGCCTTCGACGTACTGGAGCAGCGCTTCCCGGGCGGCAACGCGCAGGGCGCCACCGCCCGCGTGGTCTTCCGGGCACCGGCCGGCGAGAAGATGACCGACGCGGCCAACAAGGCCACCGTCGAGAAGACCGTTCGCGAGCTCCAGTCGGGCTCGAAGGAGGTCGCCTCCGTCACCGACCCGTACAAGGCGGGTGGGGTCAGCAAGGACGGCACCACGGCGTATGTCTCGACCTCGTACAAGGTCAGCGCCATGGAGCTGGAGGACAAGACGCGGGAAGCGCTGAAGGAGGCGGGCCAGGACGCCCGCGCCTCGGGGCTGGCGGTCGAGATCGGCGGTGACGCGCTGGAGCAGTTCCCGGAGACCGGCGCCACCGAGATCATCGGCATCGCGATCTCGGCGGTCGTCCTGCTGATCACCTTCGGCTCGCTGGTCGCCGCCGGGCTGCCGCTGCTCACCGCGATCATCGGGGTCGGCATCGGCATCTCCGGGATCACCGCGCTGGCCACCACGCTGGGTCTGTCCAGCACGACCTCGACGCTGGCGATGATGATCGGCCTCGCGGTCGGCATCGACTACGCGCTGTTCATCGTCTCCCGCTACCGGGCCGAACTGGCCGAGGGGCGGGAGCGGGAGGAGGCCGCCGGGCGCGCGGTGGGCACCGCGGGGTCCGCGGTCGTCTTCGCCGGGCTCACGGTCGTCATCGCCCTCGTCGGCCTCGCGGTCGTCAACATCCCGATGCTCTCCAAGATGGGCTTCGCCGCGGCGGGCACGGTGGTCATCGCCGTTCTGATCGCGATCAGCCTCATCCCGGCGCTGCTGGGGTTCGCGGGCGCCAGGGTGCTGCCCCGCAAGGTCCGCAAGGCCGCCAAGAAGGGCGAGGAGGGCGAGGCGCAGGGCGAGGAGAAGCCCAACGCGGGCACCCGCTGGGCCCGCTTCGTGCTGCGCCGCCCGGTGGCGGTGCTGCTGCTGGGCGTGCTCGGCCTGGGCGCCGCCGCCGTCCCCGTGGCCAGCCTGGAGCTCGGCCTGCCCGACGACGGCTCGCAGCCGACCGACACCACCAAGCGCAAGGCGTACGACCTGATGTCCGACGGCTTCGGCCCGGGCTTCAACGGACCGCTGATGGTGGTCATCGACGCCAAGGGCAGCGACGACCCCAAGGGCGCGGTGGAGCAGGCCCGCAAGACCATCCACGACGTCAAGGGCGTCGCGTCGGTCAGCCGGCCCAATTACAACAAGGAGGTCGACACCGCGACGCTGACGGTCATCTCCAAGTACAAGCCGAGCAGCGTGGACACCGAGCATGTCGTGAACGACATCCGGGACGAGGCCACGTCCCTGAAGTCCGGGACCGGCGCCGAGGTGCTGGTGACCGGGCAGACGGCGATGAACATCGACATCTCGAAGAAGCTGAACGACGCGCTGGTGCCCTACCTGGCCCTCGTCGTCGGGCTGGCCTTCCTGTTGCTGATGGTGGTCTTCCGGTCGCTGCTGGTGCCGCTCAAGGCGGCCCTCGGCTTCCTGCTGTCCGTCGTGGCGGCGCTGGGCGCGGTCGTCGCGGTCTTCCAGTGGGGCTGGGGCGGGAGCCTGTTCAACGTCGAGGAGCCCGGTCCGATCATGAGCATGATGCCGATCTTCATGATCGGTGTCGTCTTCGGCCTGGCGATGGACTACGAGGTCTTCCTCGTGACCCGGATGCGCGAGGCGTTCGTCCACGGCGAGCGGCCGGGCCAGGCCGTGGTCACCGGCTTCAAGCACGGCGCCCGGGTGGTGACCGCGGCCGCGGTCATCATGATGAGCGTCTTCGCCGGGTTCATCGGTTCGTCCGAGTCGATGGTGAAGATGATCGGCTTCGGTCTCGCCATCGCGGTGTTCTTCGACGCGTTCATCGTGCGTATGGCCATCGTTCCGGCGGTGCTCGCCCTGCTCGGCAAGTCTGCGTGGTGGCTGCCGCGCTGGCTGGACAAGGCGCTGCCCAACGTGGACGTGGAGGGCGAGGGGCTGCGCAAGCAGCTCGACCCCGGCCCCGCGGCGCGCGAGGCGCGGGACGACGAGCGGGATCCCGACGCGGATCTGACCCGGGTTTAGGTACCCCCGCTGTTCAGTGCGGCGGCCCTTCGCGAGTACGCGGAGGGCCGCCGCTCACGTGTGTGCGGGGGTTTTCGCGGGTACAGCGCTCTTGCGAATAGGTTGCAATAGCGGGTTACCATCATCGGGCGGATAACCGGATTGGCGGATTCCGTGGATGTATCGGACACCCCCGGCGCAGAAGCGGAGCCCCGCCATGCATGTCCCCGACGGATTCATCGACGCCCCGGTGTCCGTGGCGACCGGCGTGGTCGCCGCCGCCGCGGTCGCCGTCAGCCTGCGCGGCGCCCGGCGGGAGCTGGGGGAGGGCGGGGGCCCGGGTGGCCTGGGTGGTTCGGGTGGCTCGGGTGGTGAGCGGACCGCTCCGCTGGCCGGGCTCGTCGCCGCGTTCATCTTCGCCGTACAGATGCTGAACTTCCCGGTCGCGGCCGGGACCAGCGGGCATCTGCTCGGCGGGGCGCTGGCCGCGATACTCGTCGGCCCGTACACGGGGGTGCTGTGCGTCTCCGTGGTGCTGCTCATGCAGGGCGTGCTCTTCGCCGACGGCGGCCTCACCGCGCTCGGCGTCAACATCACGGACATGGCGGTGGTCACCACGGTGGTGGCGTACGCCGTCTTCCGCGGTCTGCTGAAACTGGCGCCCAGGCGGCGCCGTTCGGTGACCGTCGCCTCCTTCGTCGCTGCCCTGGTGTCCGTACCGGCCGCGGCCGTCGCCTTCACCGGGATCTACGCGCTCGGCGGCACGGCCCATGTCTCGCTCGACAAGGTGTTCACCGCGATGGTCGGGGTGCATGTGCTGATCGGCATCGGCGAGGCCGCGATCACGGCCCTGACCGTCGGCGCGGTGGTGGCCGTACGCCCCGACCTGGTGTACGGCGCGCGGGGGCTGACCCGAACCATGGAGATCCGCACGGTCGCCGTGGCCGCCCCGGGAGCCCCGGCGCGTGCGGGCGGGGCCGCACCGGCAGGGGGTGCGGCGTCGGGGGGCGCCGCAGCTCCGGTGGCCGCCGCCGCCGCGGCCGCGGCCCCGGCGGCGGCGCCCGCCTCGCGGCGGTCCGCGCGCCGGGTGTGGGCGGTCGGCGTCGCGGCCGCGCTGCTGTGCGCCGGTGTGGTCAGCTTCTACGCGTCCGCCAACCCCGACGGCCTGGAGAAGGTCGCCGCCGACAACGGCATCGACAAGAAGACCGAGGACCACGCCGCCCAGGACTCCCCGCTCGCCGACTACGGCGTCAAGGACGTCACCGACGCCCGGCTCTCCGGCGGCCTGGCCGGGGTGATCGGGGTCGGGGCCACCCTCGCCGTCGGCTCCGGGCTGTTCGTGGTCGTACGCCGCCGCGCCAGGAAGGCCGCGGCCGAGCCCGCCGCCGTCCCCGCCGCCCACCACCCGGAAGGGGTCTGACATGGGCGCGGGCCACGCCCACAAGCTCTACCGGGAGGGCCACTCGCCGGTGCACGCTCTCCCGCCGCAGTGCAAGCTCGCCGCGGTGCTCTGCTTCGTCCTGGTCGTCGTCTCCACCCCGCGCGAGGCGGTGTGGGCCTTCGGGGCGTACGCGGCGGTGCTGGCGGCGGTCGCGGCGGTGGCGCGGATCCCGGCGGGGTATCTGCTCCGGCGGCTGCTGATCGAGATCCCCTTCGTGGCCTTCGCCGTGCTGATGCCGTTCGTCGCGGACGGCGAGCGCGTGGCGGTGCTCGGGATGGAGCTCAGCCGCCCCGGCCTGTGGGGCGCCTGGAACATCCTGGCCAAGGGCACGCTCGGGGTCGCCGCGTCCGTGCTGCTGGCCTCCACCACCGAGCTGCGCGCCCTGCTGCTGGGCCTTCAGCGGCTGCGGATGCCGCCGCTGCTGGTCCAGATCGCGTCGTTCATGATCCGCTACGGGGACGTCATCACGGACGAGATGCGCCGCATGCGCATCGCCCGCCAGTCGCGCGGCTTCGAGGCGCGCGGGGTGCGTCAGTGGGGCGTGCTCGCCAAGTCGGCCGGGGCGCTGTTCATCCGCTCCTACGAGCGCGGCGAGCGGGTCCACCTGGCGATGATCAGCCGGGGCTACGCGGGCACGATGCCGGTGATCGACGACATGACCGCGACCCGGGCCCAGTGGCTGTCCGCCGCGACCCTCCCGCTGACCGCGCTGGTGGTCTGCCTGACCGGATGGATATCGATATGACCGTCCCGCCCTCCCCCGCGCCTTCCCTCCGGGTATCTGGCCTGGCCTACGCCTACCCCGACGGCCACCAGGCCCTCTTCGGCGTCGAGCTGGCCGTCGCCCGCGGCGAGCGGGTCGCGCTGCTCGGGCCGAACGGCGCGGGCAAGACCACCCTGGTCCTGCACCTCAACGGCATCCTGGACGCGGGCGCCGGGACGGTCACGGTGGCCGGGCTGCCGGTCTCCAAGGCCAACCTGGCCGAGATCCGCCGCCGTGTCGGCATCGTCTTCCAGGACCCCGACGACCAGCTGTTCATGCCGACCGTGCGCGAGGACGTCGCCTTCGGCCCGGCCGCGTCCGGGCTGCGCGGCGCGGAGCTGGAGCGGCGGGTCGTGGACGCCCTGGAGCGGGTCGGCATGGCGGAGTTCGCCGACCGCCCGCCGCACCACCTCTCCTTCGGGCAGCGGCGGCGGGTGGCGGTCGCGACCGTCCTGGCCATGGAGCCCGAGATCCTGGTGCTGGACGAGCCCTCGTCCAACCTGGACCCAGCCTCGCGCCGCGAACTGGCCGACATCCTGCGCTCCTTGGACGTCACGGTGCTGATGGTCACCCACGACCTGCCGTACGCGCTGGAGCTGTGCCCGCGCTCCGTGGTGCTCAGCGGCGGAGTGATCGCCGCCGACGGCCGTACCCAGGACCTGCTGTGCGACGAGGCCCTGATGCGGGAACATCGACTGGAGTTGCCCTTCGGCTTCGACCCCCGCTCGGTGACCGCCCCGGTCTGAGGTATCCGGCGGGGGCGATGCACCATGGGGGGTGCACGCATCGCCCTCGGCATGGTGGGAGTACGGATCAGTGGTGGACGTCCAGGTCCAGGGCACGGTGGCCGACGGATTCGAACCGGTCCGGGACGCCTTCGTGGACAACTTCGCCCGGCGCGGCGAGCGGGGTGCGGCGGTGACCGTGTACCGGGACGGCGACAAGGTCGTCGACCTGTGGGGCGGCATCAAGGATGTTGAGGGGGGCGCGGACGGCGAGCCGTGGGCCCAGGACACCGCGCAGGTCGTCCGGTCCGTCACCAAGGGCGTCGCCGCCGCCGTACCGCTGCTGCTCCACCAGCGCGGCCAGCTCGACCTCGACGGCCGGGTCGGCACGTACTGGCCGGAGTTCAAGGCGAACGGCAAGGAGCGGGTCCTCGTACGGCATCTGCTCGCGCACCGCGCCGGGGTGCCCGTGCTCGACACCCCGCTGACCCCCGTCCAGGCCATCGACGGCTTCCACGGCCCGCGGGCGGTCGCCGCCCAGCAGCCCGTATGGGAGCCGGGCACCGCGCACGGCTACCACGCGCAGACGTACAGCTGGCTGCTGGGCGAGCTGGTGCGGCGGGTCAGCGGGCGCACCATCGGGCGCTGGATAGCCGAGGAGATAGCCCGGCCGCTCGGCCTCGACCTGTGGCTCGGGCTGCCGGACGGGCAGCGCGGCCGCGTGGGCCGGATCGGGCCCGTGGAGGCCCCGCCGGTGGCCGCCGCGCAGGGCCCGCGGCTGCGGCCCAAGCGGTCGGTGGCCGAGGCGTACCAGAACCCCGACTCGCTCACCCGGCGCGCCTTCGGGGCGATCAGCCCGATGCCCGACGAGAACGACCCCGCCTACCTCGCCGCCGAGTTGCCCGCCTCCGGCGGCGTCGCCACCGCCGACGCGCTGGCCCGCTTCTACGCGGCGCTGATCGGCGCGCTGCCCTCGGGCCCCTCCGCGCGCCCCCTGCGGTCCGGCGGCCGCCTCTTCGCCCCGGCGACGGTGACCCTGGCCCGTACGGAGGAGTCCGCGGGGCCGGATCAGGTGCTGGTCGTCGGCACCCGCTTCGGGCTCGGCTACATGCTGCACGGCCCGGCCTCCCCGCTCCTCAGCCCCGGCTCCTTCGGCCACCCGGGCCGGGGCGGCTCCCTTGCCTTCGCCGACCCCGACGCGGGCATCGGCTTCGGCTATGTCACCAACGGCATGCAGCGCGGCGTCACGGCCGACCCGCGGGCCCAGGCGCTGGTGCGGGCGTTGCGGGCGTCCTTGGCGGCGTCGGAGGCGTAGCGCGCGCCTGCCGCAGGGCGGGGTTTGTCTTCCCCCACCCCGCCCCTTCCCGAAACCGGGGCTGCCGCCCCAGCCCCCGCCGGCGCCGGCGCGGCCGCAAAGTCGGCCCGGCCGCAAGCCGGCCCGACGAAGTCGGTCCGGCAGTTGGTGCTGTCCACAGACCCGCGCATCGAAATCCGTCGAAATTTCCGCGATCTATGGACTGCCCTGTTTTCCGCTACCTAATCTCGCCGAAGCCGTGCGCAGTTGAAAGCGCACCGTCGATGCGTCGAAACCCTTCGATGGGCGTGGGCGTGGGCACGGGCATGGGCATCGGCATGGGCTACGGAGACAGAAGACGGGCAGCACAACATGGTCGGCATCACCGAGGTGGCACGGCACGCGGGCGTCGCGGTCAGCACGGTCTCCTATGTGCTCAGCGGGAAGCGCCCCATATCCCCGCCGACCCGCCGCCGGGTCCTCGACTCCATCGCCACCCTGGGCTACCGGCCCCCGGCCTCCGCCCGCTCGCACACCATCGGGCTGGCCGTGCGCGTCGACGACGGAGCGCACCGTCCGCTGCTCGCCGAGTTCATGCTGTCCGCGAGCGTCGCCGCCCGCCGCCACGACTGCAACGTCCTGCTGCTCACCGACCACGCCGAGCACAGCGTGCTGGACGCGGTGCTGTTCGACGGGCTGATCCTCATGGACATCGGGATCCATGACCCGCGGCTGGAAACCGTACGCTGCCTGCCCGTCCCCACGGTGCTCATCGGCCTGCCCCACGATCCCGCCGGGCTGGCCTGTGTCGACCTGGACTTCCGCGCGGCCGGCCACCTGTGCGTCGACCATCTCGCCGACCTCGGCCATCGTGAAGTGATCCTTCTGGGCGCCCCCGAGGCCGCGTACCGGCGCCGGACCGGATTCGCCGTGCGGACCGTCGCCGGAGCGATGGAGCGGGCCGCCGCCCGCGGTGTCCGGCTCATCCACAGGCCGGTCGAAGGAGACTGGGACAGCACGGCGGGCACCCTGACCCGGGTGCTCCAGGAGCGCCCGGACGCCACCGCGCTGATCGTGCAGAACGAAGCGGCCACCGCTCATCTGACGCCCCTGCTGCGCAGCTTCGGCCGCGCGGTGCCCGAGGACATGTCGCTGGTCGTGCTGGGCTCGGACGCGGTGGCGACGGCAGGCACGCCTCCGCTCAGCTCGATCGCCGTACCGGCCGCCGGACTCACCGAGCGGGCCATCGAGTTGCTCAGGCGGCGGATCGACCAGGGGACCGGGGGAGCGGGCGAGCCTCCGGTCCTGCTGGAGCCGCGGCTCACCGTCCGGGCCAGCACCGGCCCGCCCCCGCCTCCGCCTCCCCGCCCCAGCCCCCTCCCCACTTCTCCGTAGCTTCCCGCGCGGCCGACACCTCCTCGCCGTGGCGGCCGTCCCTCGCCAAGTCGCCCGCAGTCATGCGCGCGATCCCTCCCGCGACCCCGAAGGACCTCCCTTGCCCCCGTGCACCCGCGCAGCCACCGCCGTCTGCGCCGCGCTCGCCCTGACCGCGGCGCTCGGCGGCTGCGGCCTCATCACGGCCGAGACGCCGCCGAACACCCTGACCGTCACGGACTACTACACCGCCGAGCCGGGCAACACCGCACTCACCAAGATCCTCCGGTCCTGCGGAGACCAGGTCGGCGTCACCGTCGAACGCGAGGTCATGCCCCGCGCGCAGCTGGTGCCCAAACTCCTGCGGGACGGCGCCGCGAAGAGCCTCCCTGACCTGGTCCTCAGCGACAATCCCGATCTGCCCAAACTCGCCTCGACCGGCGCTCTCCTGCCGCTCGAGGGGCGAGTGCGCACCGAGGGCTTCTACGACAGCGTGCTCAAGGCCGGCACCTATCGGAACAAGCTGTACGGCGTCGCCCCGGGCGTGAACGGGCTCGCGCTCTTCTACGACAAGGCCGTCTTCGCGAAGGCCGGCCTGGAACCACCGGCCACCTGGGCAGAGCTCCGGGAGACCGCGGCGAAGCTGACGGTGGGCCATCGCTACGGCCTCGCTCTGTCCGCCGTCGCCACCGAGGAGGGCACCTGGCAGTACGAGCCCTTCTTCTGGGGCGCCGGCGCGGACCTCGGACAGCTGGACTCGGCCCGGTCCCGCTCCGCGCTCACGTACTGGACGTCGCTGTTCCGCGACGGATCGGTGTCCACGTCGGCACTGAACTGGCAGCAGTCGGATGTCGCGGAGCAGTTCATCGGCCGCCACGCCGCGATGATGATCAACGGTTCCTGGCAGCTGGCCTCACTCGGCAAGCAGAAGGGGCTCGACTACGGCGTCGTCCCGCTTCCCACGCGGCGCAGCGGCGGCGCACCGGTCACCCCGCTCGGCGGCGAGACCTGGGCGGTACCGAAGGGGGACAAGCAGGACCGGGCCCTCAAGGTCCTCAACTGCGTCCTCAGCCGCGACCACATGCTCCAGTGGGCCCAGCTGCGTGCCGACATCCCCGCCGACCCGGCCGTAGCGAAGCGGCTGGTGAAGCAGCAGCCGGATCTCGCCCCGTTCGTGGCCAGCGCGCCCACGGCCCGGTCCCGCACCGCCGAACTCGGCACCGCCTACCCGACCGTCTCCGAGGCGCTGCGCACCGCACTCCAACAGGCCGTGACCGGACAGCTGAGCCCGGCGAAGGCCCTCGCGGCCGCTCAGCGCCAGGCCCAGTCGGCAGACCACTGATCAGGCGAGGTGCCCACCATGACAACCCTTCTGGACAAGCCCGTCCGCACGGCGGCGCATTCGGACGGCCGGGCGGCCGCCGTCGCCCGCCGGGCGCGGCTGGCGCGCATGAGCTTCTATGTGCCGGCCGTGCTCTACCTGGTGATCTTCTTCGGATACCCGATCGTCGCGAATCTGGTGATGTCCTTCCAGAACTACTCCGTGACGTCCTTCTACGACGGCGACGCACCGTTCACCGGGCTCGCCAACTACGCCGGGATCCTCACCGACGACCTCTTCTCCACCACGCTGTGGAACACGGCCGTCTTCACCCTCGCCTCGCTGATCCTCCAGTTCGCCATCGGCCTCGGCCTCGCGCTGTTCTTCCGCCGCCGCTTCCCGCTCAGCGGCACACTGCGCGCCCTGCTCCTGCTGCCCTGGCTGCTCCCGCTGCTGGTCTCCGGCACCGTCTTCCGCTGGCTGCTCGACCAGGACTACGGCGTCATCAACCAGGTGCTGCTCAACCTGCACCTGATCAGCGACCCCGTCCCCTGGCTGGTCAGCCCCGACCACGCCATGACGGCCGTCGTCATCGCCAACGTATGGATCGGCATCCCCTTCAACATGGTGATTCTGTACGGCGGCCTCCAGTCCATCCCGCCGCAGCTGTACGAAGCGGCCTCGCTGGACGGCGCGGGCGCCTGGCAGAAGTTCCGCCACCTCACCTGGCCCCTGCTGCGCCCGGTCAGCTCGGTCGTCGTGATGCTCGGACTGATCTACACGATCAAGGCGTTCGACGTCGTCATGGTGCTCACCCAAGGCGGCCCCGCCGACTCCACCCAGCTGCTGTCCACCTGGTCCTACCAGCTCTCCTTCACCAACCTGCGGTTCGGCCAGGGCGCCGCGGTCAGCAACGTCCTCATCGTCATCGCCATGCTCTGCGCGCTCGTGTACCTGCGGGCGGTCCGCGCCGAACAGTCCGAGAGGTAGTCCCGATGTCCCCTGCCGCCCTGACCACCGCCCGCCGCTGGTGCAGCACGGGCATCGCACTGCTGATCGTCGGCGTTCTGCTCTTCCCGCTGTACTGGATGTTCAACGCCTCGCTCCAGCCGTCTCAGGCCTTGCTGAGCATCCCGCCCAAGTGGTTCCCCACCGACCCGACCCTCGACGGATACCGCGCCGCCTTCGACACCCAGGGCCGGCATCTGGTCATCAGCCTCTTCGTGGCCTGCGGCAATGTGGTGCTCACCCTCGCCCTGTCGGCCCCGCTGGCCTGGGCGCTGGCGAAGTTCCGGCTGCGCTGGGCCGCGGGGCTCCTGTTCGTCCTGCTGATCGTGCAGATGGTGCCGGGCATCGTGAAGGCCAACTCGCTGTTCACGCTCTACAGCGAGATCGGGCTGCTCAACAACACCATCGGGCTGATGCTGGCCCAGTCCACCCTCTCGGTGCCGTTCGCCGCGGTGCTGCTCCGTGCGCAACTGCGCGATATCCCCACCGAGGTCATCGAGGCCGCGGCGCTGGACGGCGCCGGCTCCTGGCGTACGTTCCTTCGGATCGTCGTCCCCATGAGCCGCAACGGCCTGATCACCGCCGGCCTGTTCGCGTTCCTCTTCTCCTGGGCGGACTTCCTCTTCGCGATCACCCTGACCTCGCGCGACGCCGTGACCCCGGTGACCGTCGGCATCTATCGCTTCATCGGCGCCAACGCCACCGACTGGAACGCCCTGATGGCCTCCGCCGTCATCGCCTCCGTACCCGCGGCGGTGCTGCTGGTCATCGCCCAGCGGTATATCGCGGTCGGCATCACCGGCGGCTCGGTCAAGGACTGACCTCCGCCCACGGTCCACCGCATCTCCTCTCACGCACTGGAGCAGTACGTTGAACACTTTCCGGGAACACGACGGCGCCCTGGAGTGGCGCGGCGGTCACGAGTCGCTGCGCATCGAGCCCTGGGGGCCGGACTCCGTCCGCGTACGGGCGGCCCTGGGCCCCGTGCGCGACGACATCCCCGGCGCCCTGCTGGAGCACCCCGGCACCACGGCCGAGATCACCGTCCCGGATCTGACCGGTCTGACCGTCTTCAAGAACGGACTCGGTTCACCCGCCGACGCCGTTCCCTGCGCGCGCCTGGTCAACGGCCGTATCACCGCGGAGCTGACCGCCGAGGGCATGCTGCGCTTCGTGCGTACCGCGGACGGTGCGGAGCTGCTCGCGGAGCGCCCCGCACACTTCTGGTGGCCCGGAAGCCGTGTCCACATGCCGACCGGGCACGGCTACCACCGCCTCGAACAGAACTTCACGGCGTACGAAGGAGAGCGGCTGTACGGCCTCGGGCAGCGCCAGCACGGGCTGCTCGACCAGAAGGGCACCGTCATCGACCTGGTGCAGCGCAACACGGAGATCACGATCCCGTTCGTGCTCTCCAACCGTGGCTACGGCCTGCTGTGGAACAGCCCCGCCGTCGGCCGGGTCGAAATGGTGCGCACCGGCACCCGGTGGGTGGCCGACAGCGCCCGCCAGATCGACTACTGGATCACCGCGGGCGACCAGCCCGCCGACATCCTCCGCTCCTATGCCGACGCCACCGGTCACGCCCCCGCGTTTCCCGACTGGGCCACCGGGTTCTGGCAGTGCAAGCTGCGCTACCGCACCCAGCGGGAACTCCTGGACGTCGTCCGCGAGCACAAGCGCCGGGGCCTGCCGATGTCCGTGGTCGTCGCCGACTTCTTCCACTGGACGCGGCTGGGCGACTGGAAGTTCGACCCGGCGGAGTGGCCCGACCCGGCCGCCATGGTCCGGGAACTGGACGAGCTCGGCGTCAAGCTGATGGTGTCCATCTGGCCCTCGGTCAACCGCTCGAGCGAGAACTACGACGAACTGGAGCGCCGCGGCCTGTTCGCGGCCAACGAGTACGGCACCGCGGCCCACGCCACCTGGGTCGACAAGGGCGCCGACCACCGCGTCATGGTCTCCTTCTACGATCCGACGAACCCCGAGACCCGCGCATACGTGTGGTCCAAGGTCCAGGAGAACTATCAGCGGCTGGGCATCAACCTGTGGTGGCTCGACGCCTGCGAGCCCGAGATGAAGCCGGGCCACCCGGCCAATCTCCGCTACCACGCGGGCCACGGCCAGGAGGTGGCCAATCTCTACCCCCGGGAGAACGCCCGCCTCTTCCACGAGGGCATGGCCGCCTCCGGCAACACGGACGGCATGTCGTTCTCCCGCTCCGCCTGGGCGGGCAGCCAGCGTTACGGCACCGCCGTGTGGTCCGGCGACATCGGCACCGACTTCGCCGCCCTGCGCGCCCAGATCGCGGCGGGCCTCAACATCGGTCTGTCCGGGATCCCCTGGTGGACCACCGACATCGGCGGCTTCCACGGCGGGGACCCCGACGACCCCGCGTACCGTGAAGTCCTCATCCGCTGGTTCCAGTTCGGCGCGCTGTGCCCGATATTCCGGCTGCACGGCTTCCGGCTGCCGTGGCTGCCGCTGGGCGGCGAGATGACCGGCGGCCCCAACGAGGTGTGGTCGTACGGCGAGGAGGCGTACGACATCATGCGCGGTTACCTGGAGCTGCGCGAACGGCTCCGCCCGTACATCGCCGAACAGATGGCCACCGCCGCCCGTGAGGGCCTGCCCCCGATGCGCCCGCTGTTCCTCGAGTTTCCCGAGGACGAGACGGCCTGGACCGTGGCCGATCAGTATCTGCTCGGCCCCGACCTGATGGTCGCCCCCGTCACCGAGGCCGGTGCCACCCGCCGCGAGGTACACCTGCCGGCCGGCGCCCGCTGGCGGTGTGCCTGGACGGGCACCGTGTACGAGGGCGGTACGCGGCCCACACTCGACGCCCCGATCGACCGCATTCCGCTGCTGTTGCGCGACAGCGCACAACTGCCCGTGGCCGGATGAACGCGCGCGGCGTCGCACGGCGGCCCCGGCCGAAGGCCCGGCTCAGCGGCGCAGGGCGGTCTCGCGTTCCATGCGCGACAGCTTCTCGGGGTTGCGCACGGCGTAGAGCCCGGTGATGAGGCCGTCGTCGAGGCGCACCGCGAGGACGGTGTCGATCCCGTCGCCGAGGCGGAGGATCAGCGCCGGGTAGCCGTTGACCTGTGCCGGTTCCAGCACGGCCGAGGCGGCGACCCTGCCCAGCACACGGGCCACCTGGTCGGCCCCCACGACGGGCACCAGCGCGGCCTGGACGACGCCGCCACCGTCGCCCAGCAGGACGACGTCCGGCGCGAGAAGGTCGAGCAGGTGCCGCAGATCGCCGGTCCTGACCGCCTGCTGGAACGCCTGGAGCGCGTCGCGGGTCTCGGCCGCGGACACCGCTCCGCGCGGCCGGCGGGCCGCGACGTGGCTCCGCGCCCGGTGGGCGATCTGACGGACCGCTGCGGGGCTCTTGTCGACGGCTTCGGCGATCTCGTCATAGTCCACGTCGAACACCTCGCGCAGCACGAACACCGCCCGCTCGGTCGGGGTGAGCGTCTCCAGCACCAGCAGCATCGCCATCGAGACGCTGTCGGCCAACTCGACGTCCTCGGCCACGTCCGGGGCGGTCAGCAGCGGCTCGGGCAGCCAGGGGCCGACGTAGGACTCCTTGCGGCGGCGGAGCGTACGCAGCCGGCCGAGCGCCTGGCGGGTGGTGATGCGGACCAGGAAGGCGCGCTGATTCCGCACGGTGCCGAGGTCCACGTCCGCCCACCGCAGCCAGGTCTCCTGGAGGACGTCCTCGGTGTCGGCGACCGAGCCGAGCATCTCGTAGGCGATGGTGAACAGCAGGTTGCGGTGGGCGACGAACGCCTTGGTCGCCGACTCCACGGAGGAGTCCGCCGTGTCCTCCGTCGGCTCGCTGCGCTCGCTCAAGGTCGGCTCCCGCCTGTTCGTTCTCGACTGTTCCACACGCACGAGACGCCGGTCACCACCGTTTTGTGACACCCGGATGTGGTGGCGCAGGTCACACGGCCGGGGCGTCACAGGGATGGGGGCGGCGGCATCTCGTGTGCGTCGGACGCCGCGCGAACGATCCGCGCGGCGAGCCATACAACAGATGAGGACCAAGCCATGGAACCCCGTTTCGACCTGATGGCCAACGAGCTCGGCGCCAAGATCAGCAAGCGGTTCTACAACGTGAGCCTGGCGATCCAGCAGTCGTCGCTGCCCCGGGCCACCCAGGAGCTGGTGATGATGCGCGCCAGCCAGATCAACGGCTGCGGCTTCTGCCTGGACTTCCACACCAAGGACGCCGCGGCCGCCGGGGAGACCGCGGTGCGGCTCAACCTGGTCGCCGCCTGGCGCGAGTCCACCGTGTTCACCGAGGCCGAGCGCGCCGCGCTGGCCCTCGTCGAAGAGGGCACCCGGCTCGCCGACGCCAACCTCGGCGTCTCCGACCAGACCTGGGCCCAGGTGCGCGAGCACTACGACGACGACCAGACCGCGGCCCTGGTCTACCTGGTCGCCACGATCAACGCGGCCAACCGGCTCGGCGTGATCCTGCGCAACCCGGGCGGTTCCTACCAGCCCGGCGTGTTCGCCGACATGGCGAACTGACCGGCAGCCGCACCACGGCCCGGCCCGGAACCGTCGCTCCGGGCCGGGCCGGGCCGACTCGGCTGTGCGGTTGTGGATGGTCGCCTCTAGCCCCCCGACGGCGCCACCAGGCCCGCCTCGTAGGCGAGGATCACCAGCTGCACCCGGTCGCGGGCGTCGAGCTTGGCGAGCAGCCGGGTCAGATAGGTCTTGGCGGTGGCGATGCTGATGCACAGCCGGTCGGCGATCTCGGCGTTGGACAGGCCGCTGCCGACCAGGGTCAGCACCTCGCGCTCCCGGTCGGTGATGCCGCCGAGCTCCGCCCGCCGCGGGGGTGTGGCCGCGGGGCGGGCGGCGAACTCCTTGATCAGGCGGCGGGTGACGGCCGGGGCGATCAGCGCGTCCCCGGCGGCGACGACGCGGACCGCGGCGAGGATGTCGTCCAGGGCCATGTCCTTGACCAGGAACCCGGAGGCCCCGGCGCGCAGCGCCCCGTAGACGTAATCGTCGTCGTCGAAGGTCGTCAGGACGACCACGCGGGTCTCGCCGGGGCCCGTGGTGATCAGCCGGGTGGCCTCGATGCCGTCCGTGCCGGGCATCCGGATGTCCATCACCACGACGTCCGGGGCGAGTTCCGCGGTCAGCCGGACCGCTTCGGCGCCGTCCCCGGCCTCGGCGACGACCTTGAGGTCCGGGGTGTCGGTGATGACCATCCGCAGGGCGGCGCGGACGAGGGGCTGGTCGTCGGCGAGGAGGACTTGGACGGTCATCCGGCTGCGGCCTCCGCCTTCGTCGTGAGCGGCAGTCGGGCCGTCACCAGGAAGCCGCCGCCGCGCCGGGGCCCGGCGGTGAAGTCGCCGTGCAGCAGGGCGACCCGCTCGCGCATGCCGACCAGGCCGTATCCCGTGTCGTGCCCGGCGTCCGCGCCGGTGCCCGTGCCGCGGTCGCGGACCTCGATGGCCAGCTCGTCCTCGCTGTAGTCGACGCTCACCCGGCAGGAGCCGGCGCCCGAGTGCCGTACGACATTGGTCACCGACTCCTGGATGATCCGGAACGCCGCGAGGTCGATGTCCGCGGGCAGCGGGCGGCGCCTGCCCTGCCACCACACCTCGACGCGGACCCCGGCGGCGGTCGTGGTCGTGACCAGCCGCTCCACGTCCGCGAGGCCCGCGGCCGGCCGCAGCGGGGACGGCGCGGGCTCCCGGTCCGCCTCGCGCAGCGCGCCCAGCATCCGCCGCAGCCCGGACAGCGTTTCGCGGCCCGTCCTCTCCACGGCGAGCATCGCCTCGCGGGCCTTGTCCGGCTGGGTTTCGATGACCCGGGCGGCGGCGCCGGACTGGAGGGCGATGATGCCGATGCTGTGGGCCACCGTGTCATGCATCTCGCGGGCGATCCGCAGCCGCTCGGCGGTGACGGCCTGGGCGGCGGCCTGGGCGTGCAACTCCTCGGTGTGGAGCCGGGACTGGCGCACCGAGTTGCCGAGGAGCCAGCCGATCACCACGGTCAGGGCGATGTACGGCTCGGGGGCGACACCGCCGTCGTGGATGCCGAGGCCCTGCCTCAGGAGGACGTAGCAGGGCAGCGTGGCCAGTGCCGCCGCGGCCGCGTTGAGCGAGGACCGCCGGGGCCGGACGGCCGCGACGTAAGCGAGGGCGACGTCCACCCCCAGGTACTGAATGGGCGGGATCTTGTCCTGGCGCCATGCCAGCGTCGAGGCGAGCGTGCCGGCCAGCAGCAGCCCGTACCCCAGCGAAGTCCTGCGGCGCAGCAGCGCACATCCGGCCAGGACCAGGGCGAAGGCGAGGGCGAGCAGCAGCTTGGCGGACAGCGGGTCCAGGCCCTGCCGGGGGTAGCTGAGCGAGTACATCTGCCGCGGGGGCATCAGGACGTACTTCACGATGGGGTCCAGCGCCGCCGCGAACCACACCAGCCCCACCCACAGGCCCGGCGATATGCGCTTGAGCAGCGGGAGAGGCAGAGAGGCGGACATGGCGGGATAGTAACCGCGGGGCCTGCGGCCGGACATCGGACCGTGGCTGTACAACCAGGGTCGACAACGCCGCCCGGCGATTGTCGGCGCTGGGCCGACGACGCGCGGGGCCGTCCACCGGCACCGTTGCCCCCGTGATCGAAGTCAACCGACTCACCAAGCGATACGGCGGCACGACCGCCGTCAAGGACCTGACCTTCACCGTGGACCCCGGGCAGGTGACCGGGTTCCTGGGGCCGAACGGCGCGGGCAAGAGCACCACGCTGCGGATGATCCTCGGCCTGCACGAGCCCACCGGCGGCACCGTCACCGTCGAGGGCCGCCCCTTCGCCTCCCGCCCCCGCGGGCTGCGCCACGTCGGCTCGCTGCTGGACGCGCAGGAGGTGCACGGCGGACGCAGCGCGGTGGCGCATCTGTCCGCCCTGGCGCGCGGCAACCGCATCCCGCGGCGCCGGGTCGACGAGGTGCTGGAGCAGGTCGGCCTCGCCAAGGTCGCCCGGCGCCGCATCGGCGGCTTCTCGCTCGGCATGAAGCAGCGGCTCGGCATCGCGTCCGCGCTGCTCGGCGACGCGCCGGTGCTGCTCTTCGACGAGCCGCTCAACGGACTGGACCCGGAGGGCGTGAAGTGGGTGCGCGAGCTGTTCCGGGGGCTGGCCGCAGAGGGGCGCACCGTGTTCGTCTCCAGCCATCTGATGTCCGAGATGGAGCACACCGCCGATCAGTTGATCGTCATCGGCCGGGGCGAGCTGATCGCGGCGGAGAGCCTCGAGGAGTTCTCGGCCCGCGGCACCCGGCAGAGCGTCGAGGTGCGCACGCCCGCCGCCACCGTCCTGCGGGACGTGCTCACGGCCGAGGGCGCGGCGGTGCGCACGGACGGTGAGACGCTGACCGTGACCGGTCTGGGTGCGGCCCGGATCGGGGAACTCGCTCAGGCCAACGGCGTTCCGCTGCACCACCTCAGCGCCCGGTCCGCCTCGCTGGAAGAGGCGTTCATGGAACTCACCGCCGACAGCGTCCAGTACCTCACGGGGGAGTCCCGATGACCGCGACCGCCGTGTACCTTCGTGCCGCCGAGCCCCGCCCCCGGTTCGGCGATCTGGTCGCCGCCGAGTGGATCAAGCTACGGTCGCTGCGCTCGACCTGGTTCGGGTACGGGGCGACCGCCCTGGCCGTCGTCGCGTTCAACGTCGGCACCGCCTATGACACCTACCGCTACTGGGGTCAGCAGAACCCGGACGGCCCGGAGGGCTTCGTCCGGGCCGGGATGCCGCTGGACGAGGCGTTCACCTCCAATGCCGCCATCGTCATGATGCTCGCCCTCGGCGCCCTCGGTGCCATGGCGATCGTGGGGGAGTACGCGTCGGGCACCATCCGTACGACGTTCGCGGCCGTTCCGGCGCGGCGTTCGGTGATGGCGGCCAAGGCGGTGGTGGTCGCGGTGGTCGCGGCCGTGTTCGGCGCGTTCGTCGCGGGGGTCTCGTTCGCCGCGACCCAGGCGATCCTTGATCAGCGGGGCGCGGGCGTCTCGCTCGGCGACCCCGGCGCGCTGCGTGTCGTGGTGGCCTCCGCGCTCCTCGCGCCGCTGTGCGCGCTCGTCGGCCTGGCGCTGGGCACGGTGGTCCGGCAGACAGCGGGCACCATGATCGCCTCCGTCCTGGTTCTCCTGGTGCTGCCGCTGGTGTTCACCGACGGCCGCCGCTGGTCGGCGACCGCCTCTCACGACACGCTCTACCAGGCGTGGCGTCGGCTGGTGACCATCGATTACCGCCCGCTGCACTACCCGTGGACGATCGGGGGAGCCTGGACCGTCTACGCGGTGTGGGCGGTGGCCGCGGCCGCCATCTCCGTCGTCGGTGTGCACCGGCGCGATCAGTGAGCGGAGGTGTCACCGGCGCGCGGTGAGCGCGCCGTACGCCCCCTGCTGACCCCATGCGCCGTCCAGCGCCCGCACAAGCGGGTTCCAGGGGCCAAGGGTCCCTATGCCAGCGGCTCTTGCTTCCCCACACTGGAAGGCCTTCCGGCTGGTCGGCGCCCTCGCGGGCGGTGTGACCGCCGGGAGCAGGGGGGTTCGGGGGAAGCGGGGGAACCGCGTGGTTCTGCGACGGGGACGGTCGCCTTCGCGGCCGGAGGAGGGGCGTCGTGCGCCCGGTGTGAAGGTCTCGTACCGGCGGGCGCGGCCGGGCGCCGGGTCGTCGGTCCATCGGCACCGGCTGGCGTGGCGCGACATGGAATGGCAGATGCTCCGCATCCTGCTGATCTTCCGGCTGATGCACGGCATCCAGCTGGCCGTGACCGTGCCCGGCATCGCCGGGCACACCCGGCACGCCGGGCGGGCGCTGGTGCTGCTGCTCGCGGTGCTGGCCGAGTCCCTGTGGTTCGCCCAGCACATCTTCCGCAACCACCGGCGCCTCCTCGCGCGGGACGCCGGAGGGGAGCCGGACGCGGCACCGCCCGCCGGGACGGCGGCGCCCGGCGGAGCGGCGCCGCCCGGCGGAGCCGCGGCGCAGGGGCCGACGGTGTACGACTCCACCGCGGCGGCCGTCGAACTGGGCTCCGCCGTCGTCTTCTTATGGGCCTGCGCCCTGGTCGTGGGGCAGAACCGGGCCGCCGACATGGCCCCGCTGCTGGTCCTGACCACCGAGCAGATCTCCGGCGCTGGCGTCGGCTCGGCCCTCGGCCAGCGGCTGCGCGTGCTCGTCGGGGGCACGGCCGCCATCGCCGCCTCGTACGCCGCGGTCATCGCGCTGGGCGACCCGTCGGCGCTGGGCCACCCCGATGTGCTGATCGGGCTCACCGGGTATGTGGCGCTGGCCTATCTCATCCGGCGCGGCGGCATCTTCCTGCTGCAACTCTCCGCCGACCTCGGCGACATGAGTCTCCAGCTGCACGAGCAGGAACAGCGGCGGCTGCTCGCCATCGAGCTGCACAACCACCTCGGGCACACCCTCAACGCCTTCCAGCGGGTCGACATCACCGACCCCGGGCAGCTCGACTCGCTGCGCAGGTCCGCGGTGGTGGCCCGGGAGCGGCTGGCCACCTTCATCGCCACCGGGCGGTTCAGCGAGTCGGTGCCGCTGATCGGCATGGTGCACCGGCAGGTCGCGCTGGCCACCAACGACCGGCTGACCGTGGAGCCGATCATCCCTGACCGCGTGGTCGAGGCGGCGGCCCGGATCCAGCCCGCCGAGGTGGAGCTGCTGGAGCCCGCCCTGCGGGCGCTGCTGATCAATGTGCCGCGCAGCGCGCGGGTGCGCGACGCGGTGCTGCATGTGGATGTGATCGCGGGCGGGGAGAGCGGTGACGCCCGCGAGGCGGTGGAGCTGGTGGTCACCGACCACGGCGCCGGGTTCCCGCCCGAGGTGCTGGCGGGCGGGGTGGCCCGGATGCGGTCGCTCGCGGTCCACGAGCGGCTGCTGCGGGAGCGGGGCGGGGCGCTGCGGGTGCGGTCGGTCAGCGGGCTCACGCAGGTGACGCTCACCCTCCCCATCGCGTCGCCCGCCCGGAAGAAGGCGTAGCGCACATGTCGAGCGAGCAGAACAAGGGGGCATCCGCATGGCGTTCGAAGCGGAACGGGACGACCGGCAGCCACTCCAGGTGGCGGTGGTCGAGGACCACGAGATGACCAGACGCGGCCTGGTGGAGGCGCTGAACGACGACCCCAGGCTCACCGTGGTCAGCGAGGTCGACTCGGTCAGAAAGCTGCGCATCAGCGGCGCGGAGTACGACGTGTGCGTGGCCGACCTGATGGGCGTGGCGACGGCCGAGGAGTTCGCCGAACTGGTGCGCCGCTCCGACGTCGTCGTGTGCACCGCCGCCGAGCAGTGGCGCCAGCGGGTGGCCCCCTGGGTGTGCGGGGCGAAGGCGGTGTTCGGCAAGACGGTGGGGCCCGCCGTGCTGGCCAACGCGGTCTGGGACGCCCGCTACCACCCGGACTGGCTCAAGCCCCACCTGGCCGACGCACTGGAGACGGCGGTGCGCGAGTGCGGGCTGACCCTCCCGCCGTATCTCGCCGAGGTGCTGTTCAAGACGGCGCGGGGCGGGCGCGTGCCGTGGATCCTGGAGGAGCTGGGCGTCGAGGAGGACCAGTACCGCAAGGACCTGTCCGAGTTCCGGCAGCAGTGCGTCCAGGCCGGTCTCGGCCAGCTCACCCTGCTGGACGCGCTCTACATGGCCGCGTCGGCCGAACAGTCGCCGCCCCGCGAGCCCGTGGTGTTCTCCGACTGGGCGGCGGGCCTGAGCGAGGGCCAGGTCCGGGTGCTGGAGTGGTACGCGGACGGCTACTCGTACGAGGAGACCGCGGCCGCGCTGAACGTGAAGGTCTCGACTGTCAAGACGCAGATCGACCGGGCGATGACGGCCTGCGGGATCAGCTCGAAGCCCGCCGATGTCCGGATGATGTTCGCGATGTTCGTGTGCTCCCGGCACACCAACCCCGACCTGCTGCTGCGCAGGCTCAACGCGCTGGGCGCGCACCCGCCCCGGAGGCTCACGGCCGAGCGGTGACCGGCCCGGCGGCCCGACCGGCCCGGTGCGGCGCGTCGGATTCCGTCCCATCCGAGCCGGGCTCTGTCGTATCGGAGGACGACAAGGGAGGGCGCGATTACCCGCCCTCCCGGGGGACGAAGAGTGACAGGCGCGGCGAGGAGCATCGAGACAGGCCCCCGCGGGGTGCGGGGGTCCGGGGAGCCGGGGGGAGACACACATGTCCGACGATCAGGCGGTCCGGGGGACGCCGCGCGGGGTGAGGCGCGGGACGACGAGCAGGGCGCCCAGCGGGCTGACGGGCGCGGTGCCGGGCGGGGCCGCGGTCGGGGCGGCGAGCGGGGCGGCGGGCGGGACGGCTGGCGGGTTGATAGGCGCGGCGGCGCAGGGCGACCGGCTGCTGGACACCGCGGACCGGATGCTCCGCCGGATCGTCCGGCTCATGGAGCTGGGCGACCGGGTCGACGAGGCCAGGAGCGGCCTCGTCGCCAAGCGGCTGCCGCGCCACCCGGTCCTCGGCTACTCCGACGTGGTGGCCTTCCTGGTGCGCAACCGCGCCACGGTGCCGGAGGCGGCGGGGGGCGCGGTGCTCCGGCGGCGCAGGGGCCGCGAATACCTCGTCCAGACCTTCTACCTGGACGCCGACGGCACCCCGCTGCACCGCGCCGAGCAGGCCGAGGCGCCGGTCTGGGTCTGCCGGGCCCAGCGCCTGGACGAGGAGCTGGCGGCCGCCTTCGGCGACGCGGACCTGATCGTCTTCCAGGGAGGGGCGTGACCGTGCTGAGTCTGCTGGCGACCGTCCTCCTCGGGCTCGGCGGGCTGGGCGCCGTCGCGGTGGTCTACGTCGTGATCGTGACCATCGAATACCTCGCCGACTGGTTCCGGGCCCGCAGCGAGCGGCTCCAGCTCGACACCGACCTGCGCTGCGTCACCGTCGCGGAGTCCATCCGCGACGGCAAGGTCAGCTACATCCAGGGCGTGTTCGACACCGCGCGCGAGCAGTTCGTGGAGAGCCGCCGCGTCAAGGGCGAGCGGGCCGACGAGCGGGTGCGCGGCGCCCACCGGACCCACCAGGTCGCCGTGTGGGGCTGAGGCGACCGAGAGGAGGACCGCAGTGAAGTGGAACAGCAGGCCCGAGAGCCACCCCGGATGGCCCGGCGGGCCGACGCCGCGCCCCGCCTTCGCGGTCAGCGGCATCCCCGGCGGCACCGACGAGGTCGAGGCGGCCCTGCTGCGCAGCCGGCTGATCGCCGCCGTGGACGCCTTCGGCGGCCACCACGGACCGGAGCCGCTCACCGTCACCGTCACCAACCGGCCCGCGGCCCGGCCACCCGCGAAGGCCGAGCCGATGGCGGCGGACAGCCCCTCGGTGGCGGAGCGCGCGCAGGACTTCACGGCCACCGCCCCGCTGTACACCTTCGACCGGCTGGTGCTCCCCGGCCGGACGATGGAACAACTGCTGCGCGCGATCCACATCGTGGAGCGGCGCCGGACCCTGTTCGACGACTGGGGGCTGCGGACCATCCAGCCGCACCCCAGCTCGGCGGTGAACCTCGAAGGCCCGCCCGGCACCGGCAAGACGATGGCCGCCCACGCCATCGCGGACCGGCTGGGCCGCCCCCTGCTCGCCGCCCGCGCCTCGCAGCTGGAGAGCAAGTACCACGGGGAGGGCCCCAAGAACCTGGACGCGCTCTTCCACGCCGCCGCGGCCCAGGGCGCGGTGCTCTTCCTCGACGAGGCGGACGGGCTGATGTCCGCCCGCTTCGAGACCGCCGGCCACGGCTCCGAGCACGCGGTGAACGCCATGCGCAGCGAACTGCTCACCGCGCTCGACCGGTTCGAGGGCCTCGCGGTGTTCGCCACCAACCTGGTGTCCAGCTACGACACCGCCTTCGACAGCCGCGTCTGGCACGTCCGCTTCCCGCGCCCCGACGAGGCGGCCCGCGCCGCGATCTGGCGCCGCCATCTGCCCGGGACGCTGCCCCAGGCCGGCGACGTCTCCCCGGAGGCGCTCGCCGCGGTCGGCGATGTCACCGGGCGGGACATCCGCCGCGCGGTGATCGACGCGGCGGCGGAGGCGCTGCTGACGGGGCGGGGGCGGGTCGGCCAGGCCGATCTGCTGGACGCGCTGGAACGGGTCAGGGCGAGCCGACCCGAGCGCCCGGCGCCGCCCCCGGCGCCCCCGGGATGACTGCGCACGCCCCCGGCCGGGCAGTGACCATGACGGCGCCCCGCCACCGGGCGTGGCGCGTCGAGGTGCTCGGCGGAAGGAGCGGAAGTTGCGGCGGTTCGAGGGCTATTCGGTCGTACTCACCGGAGCGGGCCGCGGCATCGGCGAGGCCACCGCCCGCCGCTTCGCCGCCGAGGGCGCCCGGGTGCTGATCACCGATCTCGACGGCGAGCGGGCCGCGAAGGCGGCCGCGGCGATACGGGCCGACGGCGCCGAGGCCGAGTCGCTGGCCTGCGACGTCGCCGACCGTACGGCGGTGGAGGCCGCCGTCGCGCACGCCGTGGAGTGCTTCGGCGCGCTCGACGTACTCGTCAACAACGCCCTGTCCTGCACCCCCGACACCCCGCTGTTCGAGGACCAGCCGGACGACGGGTGGCACCAGGACCTCGACATCACCCTCACCGGCGCCTTCCGCTGCGCCCGCGCCGCGCTGCCCCACCTGGCGGCGGCGGGCGGCCGGGGTGCGATCGTCAACGTCGGCTCGGTCAACGGCGAGCAGGACTTCGGCAACCACGCCTACAGCGCCGCCAAGGCGGGCCTGGCCAGCCTCACCCGCACCCTCGCCGGGCACGCCGCCCGCCGCGGCGTCCGCGTCAACCTGGTCGCTCCCGGCACCGTCCGCACCCCCAACTGGGACGGCCGGGAGGATGTCCTCGACCGGGCCGCCCGCGTCTACCCCCTGGGCCGCGTCGGCGAACCCGCGGACATCGCCGCCGCCATCACCTTCCTGGCCTCCACCGACGCCGCCTGGATCACCGGCGTCACCCTCCCCGTCGACGGCGGCCTGCTGACCAGCAACCTGGGCCTGTGGGACGCCTTCAGGGGGGAGTGACGGGGCTGGGCCCTGTCCGGCGGAGCTTTTCCCCACCCCGCCCCTTCCCGAAACTGGGGCTCCGCCCCAGTTTCGGGAAGGGGCGGGGTGGGGGCGAGCCCGCCGCAGGCGTCAAGTTCCGCCGGACAGGGCCTACTTGGCGACACCCAGCGACGCGAAGTCGTAACTGCCCGCATAGATGTGGCTGGTGTAGACGTTGGTCAGCCGGGGGCCGCGCCAGGTGTAGTTCTTCTGGAAGATCAGGGGGACATAGCCGGCGGTGTCGGAGACCTTCCGGTTGATCTCTCGGTAGGTGTCCCTGATCTCCTTGCGGTCCTGCTCGGCGATCGCCTTGTCGAAGAGGCCGTTGATGGATTCGTCATCCAGCTGGGCGAGGTTGACATTGCCCGAGCTCGGGATGAAGCGGCCGTCCACCAGGGGCTGGAGAAATCCCTGGCCGGACGGGAAGTCGGGCAGCCAGCGCCCGAGGATGATGCCGTAGCCCCTCTTCTTGACGGTCGAGGGCGTGCCCACGGCCGTGTAGTAGTTGCTGAGTTCGATCTGCTCGATGGTGATCGTGATCCCGACGGACGACAGCGAGCGCTGGAGCGCCTGGACGGCGGAGATGTTGTCAGCGCTGCCGGCGCGCACCGGGACGGTGGTACGGAAGCCGTTCGGCTTGCCGCAGGCCGCCAGCTCCTTCTTCGCCTTGGCGACATCGGGCCGTCCACCGTTCTCCAGGACGCCGTACGGATCGTCGGTGGGGTTCGCCCCCTCGATGCCCGGCGGGAGCATGTTCGTGGCGATCTCACCGGCGGCGGGGCCGCCGAGGGCTGTCTGCACGGACCGCCGGTCCGTGGCATGGACGATCGCCTTGCGGCAGTGGATGTTGTTCAGCGGCTTGACGGTCCGCGGCATGGCCAGATAGCGGATGCCCCAGGTGTACGGGTCGTCCAGGCGGTCCTTGAGCGTGCCGGTCTGGGCCTTGGCGATGGCCGCCTTGGCGAGCGAGGCCGGTTCGAGGTCCAGGTCGTAGGTGCCCCCGAGGAGCTGCTGGCTCCTGGCGTTGTCGTCCTGGACGATGTCGACCGTGATCCGGTCGGGCAGGGCGGTGCGGATCGGGTCGGAGCTCTGGTTCCATTCCCCGTTGCGGACCAGCTCCAGCGACTTGCCCTGCTTGTACGAGCCGAACTTGTACGGCCCGGAGGAGAACGGCCGCTCCGTGTACTTGACCTTGGTGTCCTTCGCGCTCGGCACGGGCGAACCGGCCGGCATCGCCAGCATCTGCTCGAAGTCGCTGTTCGGCTCGGCCAGATGGAAGACGATGGTCTTCGCGTCAGGGGTTTCGATGGTTTTCAGGCCCCCGTCGTCCTTGTAGGGGCCCTTGTACTTTCCGTCGGGGTCGAGGACCTGCCGGAGATAGCTCGGGCCGCCGGGGAGCACATCGGTGGCCCAGGACCGCTCGATGCCGTACTTGATGTCCTCGGAGGTGAGACTCGAGCCGTCTTCCCAGGTGAGCCCGGAGCGCAGGGTGTAGGTGTACGTCTTGCCGCCGTCGCTCACCTCGGCCTTGCCCGCCGCGAGGTCCGGGACCAGCTCGCCGCCGCCCTTGTCGGGCTTGGGGGCGTAGGTGACCAGCTGGCGGGTGAAGTAGCGGGAGAAGTTCCAGGCGTATCCGTAATAGGTGCGCTGCGGATCCCAGTAGTCGGCGTCATTCCTGCCGACGAACTTCAGCGTGCCGCCCCTGGCCTTCGACGGGTTGACGACGCTCTTGGTCGCGGCGTTGTACTCGGGTTTCGGGAGGGGCTTCGGGGAGCCCGTGGCCGTCGGCGACGGCTTCGCGTCGTCCTTCTTGGAGGAGTCGTCCCCCATCCAGCCGTTCACCAGCGGGATGCCGGCGGCCAGCAGGCCGCCGACGACCACCGCCGCCACCGCGGAGCGCACCAGGATCCGGCGGTTGCCCGGCCTGCCACCGCCGGGGGCCGGGGCGGCCGCCGGGGGCCAGCCGGGCGGTGGCGGGGGCGGGGTGGACGGCGGCGGGGGAGCGCCGGCGGGCGCGTACGACGGGGGCGTCGGGCCGAAGACGGGCTGAGCCGGGGCCGCGTTGCGCGCCAGGGCCAGCCCGCCCGCCATGCCGCGGCGGTCGCGCTTGTGCGGCAGCGGGCGCCCCTTCGCGCCCAGCGCCGCGTACACCTGCCTGTAGACCGTGTCCAGGTCGAGCAGCTCCGGCCCGCCCGGGGCCCCTTCGCCCAGCAGCCTGAGCAGCTCGCCGGTGAAGGCGGTGTGGGTCTCGCCGGGCGGGGCGAACGCGAAGCTGCTGTCGGGAACGGCGGCCAGCAGACAGGCGCCGTCGACCGCCGCGCGCTCCATGACCGCCTCGACGCCGTCGACGTAGCCGGGCGTCTCACCGCTGAGGCAGCAGTCGAGCAGCATCACCCGCCGGCCCGCCGGGCCGTCGGACATGACGTCGCGCAGAGTGCCGTACGGCAGCCCCGTGTAGGACCGCTGCCGCAGCGACCCGGCGAGGCTGAGCACCAGCTCCCCGCGGCGCGGCTCCACCAGGCCGTGGCCCGCGAAGTACACCAGCAGGGTGTCGGTGGCCTCCTCGGCCGCGGCCCGGACGGCGTCCAGGACCTCGACCGCGTCATGGGGGTTCTCGATCACGGTGCAGTGTTCGGTGGCCAGCCCCCAGGACTGCGGGGCGCACAGGGTGGCGGCCAGCGCGCGGAGGTTGTGTGCCACCTGCGGGAGCTGCTCCAGGTGGTCGTAGCGGCTGGTGCCGATGAGCACCGCCCGTGAGGCGGCCGCGGCGGGCAGGAGTGTCACGGCCGCCGCCCCTCTTCCGCTCCGGCGGACGCCTGGGCGGCGCCTGGCCGCCGCGCTCCCCGCACATCACCGCACACGTCAACGTCGATCCGCAACGAGCCCCCCTTGAGTGACGACGGTCTCATATTCTGCCTCAACCCAAGGGAGGCCGGGGTGGCTGGACGGCCGTACCGTCAGTAGTCCCTGACCGCGTAGGAGTTGGCGACGTCCTCGCCCGCCCCGAACTCGTCGGCGAACTCCCGCGCCTCCGCCTCGCCCAGCTCCGCCGCGTCCCGGGCGTCCATCACGGCCTTGTTGGTCAGCGCGAGCTCCTGGTTGGCGGTCACGTACGCGCGCAGCTCCCGCTCGTACGCCGCGAACGCGGCCTCGTGGTCGCCGTCCGCGGCCCTGAGCTCGCCCGCCAGGACGTAGGCGCCGACCAGGGCCATGCTGGTGCCCTGGCCGGACAGGGGCGAGCCGCAGTAGCCCGCGTCGCCGAGCAGCGCCACCCGGCCGAGGGACCAGGAGTCCATGCGGATCTGGGCCATGGAGTCGTAGTGGAAGTCCGGGGCGCCCCACATGTACTCCAGCAGCCGCGGCAGCTCCCACCCGGCCCCCTCGAACTCCCCGGCGATCAGGCGCTTCTGCTCCCGCGGGTCGCGGGCCACGGACTCGGCCGGGGGCTCGTCCCAGTCGAAGCCGACGTGGACGCGGACCTCTTTGTTGCAGCGCACGCTCATCACGAGCGCGCCCCACAGCCTGCCCGGCATCCGGTGGACGATCTGCCAGCGGTCCAGGTCCAGGTAGTTGGGCGCCGTCCACACGGCCGTGGAGGTCCCGAGGTGGTGGAGAAAGTCGTCCTCGGGACCGAAGACCAGCCCGCGGGTGTGGGAGTGCACCCCGTCGGCGCCCACGACCAGGTCGAAGGCGCGCCGTGCCCCGCCGCGGAAGGCGACCCGCACCGCCTCCGCGTCCTGCTCCAGCCGGTCGATGGAGTCGCCGTGGACGTACTCGATCCCGGTGCCGCCCGCGTCGGTGACGATCGCGGCGAGTTCGTCGCGCAGGATCTCGATGTCGGGGCTGTCGAGGTCGCCGCCGCTGAGGGTGCGCTCGGTGGTGCGGAACAGCTCCCGGCCCTCGGCGTCGACCGCCGACATACCGCGCAGTCCGGTGCGGCGGTCGCGGATCCGGTCCAGGACGCCCATGCGGCGGGCCACCTCGAGCGCGGGGCCGCGGACGTCGACCGCGTGCCCGCCGGGACGCGGCCCGGCGGACTGCTCGACGACGGTGACCTCGTACCCGTACCGGTCCAGCCAGTAGGCGAGCGCGGGCCCGGCGATGCCGGCCCCCGAGATCAGCACGCTCTGGCGACGCTTCCCGTGGCGCATGGTGACTCCCATCAGTGGTGATCGGACAGCCCCGATGCTGGTCCGGGCCGCCGACGCACCGCCGACGCGCCACCGACACGCGCCGGACACCAAGGGCAAACGCCGACGCGGCGCCGACACGGGCCCGAAGGCCCTGCCGACGCCGCGTCCGGTCGTCCGTTGTCGTGTCAGCCCGCGCGCAGCACCGAGGCCACGATCGGGCCCGCGGAGTCACCGCCGTGGCCGCCCGCCGGGACCACGGCCGCCGCCGCGAGGTCGCCGCGGTAGGCGGTGAACCAGCCGTTGGGCTCCTTCTGCCCGTCGACCTCGGCCGAGCCGGTCTTGGCGCCGAAGTCACCGCTCATCCCGGACATCGCCTGGGCGGCGGTGCCCGCGGTGGCGGTCAGCTTCATCAGGTTCTTGATCTGCTGCCGGGTGCCCGGCTTCAGGGCGCGGGGGGCCTTGGCCAGGGTCCGGTTGTCCAGCGAGGGGGAGACCAGGTAGGGCTGGCGGAAGGTGCCGCTGGCGACGGTCGCGGAGACCGACGCCATGTTGAGCGGGTTCATCCGCACCCCGCCCTGCCCGATCAGCGAGGCGCCCTTGGAGGCGGCGGTCTGCACCGGCACCGCGCCGTCGAAGGAGGCGATGCCGGTCTGCCAGTTCAGCCCGATGCCGAAGACGTCCCGGGCCTCCTTGGTGAGATCGTCGTCGGCCAGCTTGGGGGCCTGGCTGATGAAGGCCGTGTTGCAGGAGCGGGCGAAGCTCTGCTCGAACGTGCCGCCCTTGATCTCGAACTTCTTGTCGTTCTGGAACTTCCAGCCGCCGTACGAGAAGTACTTCGGGCACGGGTGCGGCTTGCCGTAGCCCGCGAGGCCCTTGTCGATCAGCAGCGCCGAGGTGATGACCTTCATGGTCGAGCCCGGCGCGTACGACCCCTGGAAGGCGGTGTTGAACCCCTGGGCGGGGGAGTTGGCGACCGCGAGCACCTCGCCGGTGCTGGGCTTGACCGCCACCACCGAGGCCTTGGGCCGCTTGTTCACCGCCTGCTCCGCCGTGGCCTGAAGCTTCGCGTCGATCGTCGTGTGGAGCGTGCCGGCCTTGCCCTTGGAGAGCACCTTCAGGGTCTCGTCGGGGGACTTGGAGCCCTTGGCGCGGGAGATCCAGGTCTCCACGCCCGGCGTGCCGCCGGCCTTCTTGCCGTACCGCTCCCGCAGGCCGTCCAGGATCGCCTTGAGCGTCGGGTGGTCGGCGGCCGTCAGCTCGGCGCCGTCCCGGTCCACGGCCTTGATCGGGGGCGTGCCGGCCGGGCCCGTCTTGAGCGCGTCCCCGGCCCCCAGCTTCGGGTGCACCACCGAGGGCTTCCAGTCGACGACCGCCGCGCCGGTGGTGGTGTCGCGGGTCACGGTGAGCGCGGATTCATACGTCCAGGGGACCTGCCGCCCGCCGTAGGAGATCTGGGCGTTGACCGTGAACGGCACCGTACGGTCGGTGCGCTGCCCCGCGGCGAGCGCCACCTTTCCGATGTGGGCCTTGTCACGGTAGGCGGTGAGCGCGGCGGTGGCGGCCTTGTCGTCGTCCGTGAGGGCGGCGGCCTTCGCGGTCTGTCCGGCGGACCAGGCGGCCAGGAAGTCCTCGGCCGTGGTCTTGACCTCGGCCGCGCTGGGCGGGCCGGTCTTCACCTTCTTGACCACCGGCTTCTCGTCCCCGGCCCCGGTGTCCGCGCCCTCCTTCGAACCGGTCGAGCCGCTCTCACCGCTGCCGCAACCGGCGACCCCGACCATGGCGGCGAACACCGCACCGATGACCGCGGCTCTCGCGCCACTCCGCATTGCAGAACCCCCACAGTCCTTCGAAGCCCTCCACCGCTCGATGGCGGGCGTGGTCCGGGGCACTCTACCGGCATCGCGGACGCGGCCCCGGCGCTCGACCAACCCGTCAGATCCAGGTGTCGAGCCAGATCCGGGCCCGCCATTGGTCCATGGGGAGCGTCTGACCTGTGTAGAGGGGGAAGAAGTAGATGAAATTCCAGATGATGAGCAGCACCAGCACACCCGCGCCGACCGTACCGATCACCCGCCGGTTCTCCGTCGCCCCCGGCGGCCCCAGGATCGCGCCGACCATCATCGCCACCGCCAGGCACAGGAACGGCACGAAGACCACGGCGTAGAAGGAGAAGATCGTGCGCTCCTGGTACAGGAACCACGGCAGATAGCCCGCGGCCAGGCCGCACAGGATCGCGCCCGCCCGCCAGTCCCGCCGCAGCGCCCACCGGAACAGCAGATACGCCACCGCGAAGCAGGCCGCCCACCACAGCAGCGGGGTGCCCAGCGCCAGCACCTCGCGGGCGCACTTCTCGGTCGCGTCCTTGGGGCAGCCGGCCTCCCCGGCGGACGGGGACTCGTAGAAGTAGGAGACCGGGCGGGACTGGACCAGCCAGCTCCACGGGTTGGACTGGTAGATGTGCGGGTCGTGCAGGCCCACGTGGAACTCGTAGACCTCGGTCTCGTAGTGCCACAGGCTGCGCAGCGGATTCAGCCAGGACCAGAAGCCCTGGTCGCTGTAGCCGCCGCCGCCCTTCGCCTTCGGCGTCTCGGCCCAGTGCCGGAAGTAGCCGCTGTGGGTCCAGCCGGTCTCGCGGCTGTAGCGGCCGCTGGAGGTGAACCAGCCCCACCAGGTGGCGAGGTAGGTGACCAGCGCCACAGGGACGGTCGCCAGGAAGGCCCACAGGGTGTCCCGGCGCAGCACCGAGCGGAAGGGCTTGCGCGCGCCGGCCGTGCGGCGGGCGCCCATGTCCCACAGGACCGTCATCACACCGAAGGCCGCCAGCACGTACAGGCCGTTCCACTTGGTGCCGGCAGCGAGCCCCAGGCACACCCCGGCCGCGATCCGCCACGGCCGCAGGCCCAGCTTCAGCCGTGCCGCGACGTCCGCGTCGGGGCGGGCGGTGCCGTCGGGGTCGACCGGCAGGGCGGCGGCGAGCCGCGCCCGCGCCTGGTCGCGGTCGATCAGCAGACAGCCGAAGGCGGCCAGCACGAAGAACATGACGACGAGGTCGAGCAGCGCGGTGCGGCTCATCACGAAGTGCAGGCCGTCCACCGCCAGCAGCACGCCCGCCAGGCACCCCAGGAAGGTGGACCGGAACAGCCGCCGTCCGATCCGGCACAGCATGAGCACCGAGGCCGTGCCGAGCAGGGCGACCATGAACCGCCAGCCGAAGGGCGTCAGGCCGAAGAGCTGCTCGCCGACCGCGATGACCCACTTGCCCACCGGTGGGTGGACGACATACCCGGCGGCGTCGCTCAGCGGGATCTGCTGGGGATCCCCGATGATCTTGGCGTTGGCGTTTTTCGGCCAGGTGCCCTCGTAGCCGAGCCGGAGCAGCGCCCAGGCGTCCTTGGCGTAGTACGTCTCGTCGAATATGACCTTGTGCGGGCTGTCGAGGCGCCAGAAGCGCAGCAGCCCGGCGAACAGCGCGACCAGCAGCGGACCGCCCCAGCCGGTCCAGCGGGCGATCCGCGCCGCCGCCGGCGGAGCCGCGCCGAGCGCCTCCCACAGCCGGGTCCCCGGCGGTGCGTACGGGGGCACCAGCCGCTCCCGTACGTCCGACCGCGGACGGCCCGCGTATCCGAAGCGGCGCAGCCGCCGCTGCCAGGCAGGCGGATGCTGGCCGGCGGCTCGGCCCGGCTGGGCGTGGGTCGCGGTGTCACTCGTCACCCGGCCCATCGTAGGGAAGGGGACTGTGGGAGTGGCGAGCCAAGTCGTCCGGCCGGGGACGCGGGGCCTGCCGTCGGGGCCGCGGACGGGGCTGCGGTCGGGGTTCGCCGTCAAGTTTTCCGGGGCCCGGCGGGCGGGCTGCGAGGATGGAACGCGTGACAGGAACGCTGGTACTGGCAGGAACCCCCATCGGCGACACGCGGGACGCGCCCCCGCGGCTGGTCGCCGAGCTCGCGGCCGCCGACGTGGTGGCCGCCGAGGACACCCGGCGGCTGCGCCGCCTCACCCAGGCGCTGGACGTGCAGCCGCGCGGCCGGGTGGTGTCCTACTTCGAGGGCAACGAGGCGGCCCGTACGCCCGAGCTGGTGGAGGCGCTGACGGGCGGCGCGCGGGTGCTGCTGGTCACCGACGCGGGCATGCCGTCCGTCTCCGACCCCGGCTTCCGCCTGGTCGCCGCCGCCGTCGAGCAGGGGATCACGGTCACCGCGGTGCCCGGGCCCTCCGCCGTGCTCACCGCGCTCGCGCTCTCCGGGCTGCCGGTGGACCGCTTCTGCTTCGAGGGCTTTCTGCCGCGCAAGCCGGGCGAGCGGCTGGGGCGGCTGCGCGAGGTCGCGGCCGAGCGCCGCACGCTGGTGTACTTCGAGGCCCCGCACCGCCTGGACGCCACGCTGGCCGCCATGGCCGAGGTGTTCGGCGCGGACCGGCGGGCGGCTGTGTGCCGCGAGCTGACCAAGACCTACGAGGAGGTCAGGCGCGGCCCGCTGAAGGAGCTGGCGGCCTGGGCCGCCGAGGGCGTACGGGGCGAGATCACGGTGGTGGTCGAGGGCGCCCCCGAGGCCGGTCCCGACGAGGCCGATCCGGCCGAGCTGGCCCGCCGGGTCGCGGTCCGCGAGGAGGCCGGGGAGCGCCGCAAGGAGGCCATCGCGGCGGTCGCGCAGGAGGCCGGGGTGCCCAAGCGGGATGTGTTCGACGCCGTCGTGGCGGCAAAGAACGCGGCACGATCGGATCCCGGCGAAGGTAAAGGGAAAGGCTGAAAAGCAAAGGTTAGGCCGGGTGGCAGGGGCTTTGGGGCATCCGGCCGCCAAATCTCATTCAAGAGGTGGAAGGGCAGCTGCGCCCGGGGCTCATAAAGGCGTCCACTAGAGGTGGGACGTCCAGTCCCGGAAGACTTGTCCTGCGGACAAGAGGAGTTGCCATGAGCGAAATTGCGGGTACCTCGAGCGGCGTTCGCCCGATAGCCCACACCACCACCGACACGGCGGACGCGGAGGTCGCCCATGAGGCGTACGCCTTCGCGTGCATGAAGTGCGGGCACGGCTGGGAGCAGTCGTACGACATCGAGCATCACGTGGACGCCGAGGGGAGGGCGTTTGTCGTCTACTTCACCGACGGCCTGCGCGTACGGTCCCCGCTGACCAGCCCCAACTGCCACAACTGCGGCGCCGACCTCGTGCGCATCATGAGGTCGGGCCAGGTGTCGACGGCCCTGCGGAGCCTCGCCGGGGAGCCCCGGCGGCGCGGCCGGCGGGCGGCCGGCGCGGACGGCGAGGCGTCCGACGGAGCGTCGGCCGCGCAGGCCCCACGGGAGGAGCGGCAGCGCCGTGGGCACCACTGGCATCTGTCGGATCTGCTGCACCCGTTCCAGAACCACCGGAAGTAGTTAACAGCCGGTGGTGAGTCCGGTCACACGCATATGAGCCGGACCATATTCGAATGAGCGCCACCGGGGCGCGATTCTCTGGATTCCCCCGGATTTCCGGATTTTCCAGGCTCCCCCGAGCATTCATAGAATCGCGCTCATGGCGCAGAACACAACGACCCCCGGCGACAACAGCACCAAGAGCAGTGCACAAAGCACGCAAAAGGAAAAGGACGCCCCGCCGCCGCTCCCCGAGCCGCTGCGGGTGCCGGTCGCCGATTCGCACACCCACCTGGACATGCAGTCCGGCACCGTCGAGGAGGCGCTGGCCAAGGCCGCCTCGGTCGGCGTGACCACCCTCATCCAGGTGGGCTGCGACCTCGCCGGGTCGCGCTGGGCGGCGGCGACGGCCGAGGCCCACGAGAACGTATGGGCCACCGTCGCCCTGCACCCCAACGAGGCGCCGCGCATCGTCCACGGGGACCCGGATGGCTGGTCCCGGCAGGGCGCGCGGGAGCCCGGCGGCGAGGCGGCCCTGGACGCCGCCCTCGAGGAGATCGCGGCCCTCGCCGCGCTGCCGCAGGTGCGGGGCGTCGGCGAGACCGGCCTCGACTACTTCCGCACCGGCCCCGAGGGCATCGCCGCCCAGGAACGGTCGTTCCGTGGTCACATCGCCATCGCCAAGCGGTCCGGCAAGGCGCTGGTCATCCACGACCGGGAGGCGCACGAGGACGTGCTGCGGGTGCTGGCCGAGGAGGGCCCGCCCGAGACCGTCGTCTTCCACTGCTACTCCGGCGACGCCGCCATGGCGAAGATCTGCGCGGCCCACGGCTACTACATGTCCTTCGCGGGCAACGTCACCTTCAAGAACGCCACCCCGCTGCGCGAGGCCCTCGCCGTCGCCCCGCTCGACCTGCTGCTGGTGGAGACCGACGCGCCCTTCCTCACCCCGGCCCCGTACCGCGGACGGCCTAACGCCCCGTACCTCATTCCGCTCACCCTGCGGGCCATGGCGGAGGTCAAGGGCGTCCCCGAGGACACCCTCGCGGCCGCCGTCGCGGCCAATACCGCGCGGGTTTTCGGCTATCGCGCGCCGGTTTCCGGGGCCGGCGAGCCCGGGGAAGGGTGTCACGTACAGTAATCGTACCGCTTTGGAGAGTCGTCGCGGCTCCGCTACAGTCCCGGAACTCATGCCCTGACCAGTGGACTTGTGGAGTGTTTCCGGAGTGTTGTCGTGAGCCGTCGTACGCAGGGCCGCCGCCGGGCCGCGGCCGGCCACCGCGGCGCGGGCGGCCGGGCCGCCGCCCGCCGGGCCGGGCGCCGCAGGCAGCGGGCCGCCCGGCCCGAGCAGCTGCGTCGGCTGCTGCCCCAGGCGCTGGTCGTCGCCGCGCTGGCGGGCGGCACCTCCGCCTTCGTGGCCCAGGACAAGGCGGTACGGCTCAGCGTCGACGGCCGCCCCCGCACCCTGCACACCTACGCCGAGGACGTCGAGGAGCTGCTCGCCGACGAGGGCGTGGAGATCGGCGCCCACGACCTCGTCGCCCCCGAGCCCGGACAGGACCTCGTCAGCGGCGACCGGATCGCCGTCCGCTACGGCCGCCCGGTCACCCTCACCCTCGACGGCGAGCGCCGCCGGGTGTGGACCACGGCCGGCACCGTGGACGGCGCGCTGCGCCAGCTCGGGGTGCGCGCCGAGGGCGCCTACCTGTCGGCGTCGCGCTCCGCCGCGATCTCGCGGCGCGGCCTGGACCTGGACGTACGGACCGAACGCACCGTCACCTTCATGGCCGACGGGCGCGAGCACACCGTCCGCACCAACGCGGCCACCGTCGCAGACGCCCTCGCGGAGACCGCGATCACCCTCCGCGGCCAGGACACCACCTCCGTGGCCCTGGAGAGCTTTCCGCGCGACGGCCAGACCGTCTCGGTCATGCGGATCAGCGGCCGCGAGGAGGTACGCGAGCGGGACATCCCCTTCCCGACCCTCCGGCGCGCGGACCCCACCGTCCTCCAGGGCGCCGAGCTGGTGGCCGTCGCGGGCGAGCCCGGCCTCGAGCGGACCACCTACCTGGTGCGCACCGTCAACGGGGTCCGGCAGCGGCCCCGGAAGCTGAAGACCCGCGTGGTGCGGGAGCCCGTGGCGCGCGTCGTCCGCGTCGGCACCAAGCCCCGGCTGCCGCAGTCGGTGGCCGGCGCGGAGGGGCTGAACTGGCAGGCCATGGCGCGCTGCGAGTCCGGCGGCCGGGCGGACGCGGTCGACGGCACGGGCCGCTACGGCGGGCTCTACCAGCTCGACCAGGGCACCTGGCACGACCTGGGCGGGCAGGGGAGCCCGCAGAACGCGCCCGCGGACGAACAGACCTACCGCGCGAAGAAGCTGTACGTCCAGCGGGGCGCGAGCCCCTGGCCGCAGTGCGGCCAGCGGCTGAACCAATAGCCCCCGCCAGGGGCCGTAAGCTTCACCGGTGAGCTCCACCCACTCCGACGTCCTGCTCGGCCCCGCCGACATCCGCGAACTGGCCGCCCGGCTCGGCGTGCGCCCCACCAAACAGCGCGGCCAGAACTTCGTCATCGACGCCAACACCGTCCGCCGGATCATCCGGACCGCCGACGTCCGGCCCGACGACGTGGTCGTCGAGGTCGGCCCCGGGCTCGGCTCGCTGACCCTGGCCCTGCTGGAGGCCGTGGACCGGGTCACGGCCGTCGAGATCGACGACGTCCTCGCGGCCGCGCTCCCCGCGACCGTCCAGGCCCGGCTGCCCGGCCGCGCGGACCGCTTCGCGCTCGTCCACTCCGACGCCCTGCGCATCACGGAGCTGCCCGGCCCCGCGCCCACCGCGCTGGTCGCCAACCTCCCGTACAACGTCGCGGTCCCGGTGCTGCTGCACATGCTCGACCGCTTCCCCACCATCGAGCGGACCCTCGTCATGGTCCAGGCGGAGGTCGCCGACCGGCTCGCGGCGGCGCCCGGCTCCAAGGTGTACGGCGTGCCGTCGGTCAAGGCCGCCTGGTACGCGGACGTCAGGCGCGCCGGGGCGATCGGCCGCAACGTCTTCTGGCCCGCGCCGAACGTCGACTCCGGCCTAGTCTCCCTCGTCCGCCGCCCCGCGCCGCGCACCACCGCCACCAAGGAGCAGGTCTTCGCGGTGATCGACGCGGCCTTCGCGCAGCGCCGCAAGACGCTCCGGGCGGCCCTCGCGGGCTGGGCCGGCTCCGCGGTGGCGGCCGAGGCCGCCCTCACATCGGCCGGCGTCTCCCCCCAGGCCCGGGGCGAGGCCCTCACGGTCGAGCAGTTCGCGGCGATCGCGGAGCAGCGCCCGACGACGGCGTAATCCCCCCACCCCGCCCCTCCCCGAATCCGGAGCTGCGCCCCGGACCCCGATCCCGGGCCTGCGCCCCGGACCCCGCTGTCGGGGCTGCGCCCCGGACCCGCTCGGTGATTTCCCCCACCCCGCCCCTTCCCGAATCCGAGGCTGCGCCCCGGACCCCGCTGCGGGGGCCGTGCCCCGGCCGGCGCACGGGGTGGTGCACCCAGCCCGGCGAGCCCCCCGGCCCCGCCGGCGGCTGCGCCCGGGCTCTTGCTGGGCCCCGGGGCCTTGCTCTCCGCGGGGCGGTGCCCCGGCCAGGCGCCGCGGCCCCTGCCGGGCCCCCGGCCCGGCGCCCGGCGTTGGGCCCCACTCGCGCCAGGGGGCTGTGCCCCGAGCACTGCGGGCTGCGTCCCGGCCCCGCAGGGGGCCGGGCCACGCCCCCGCCGGGCCACGCCCCCGCCGGGCCACGCCCCCGCCGGGCCACGCCCCCGCCGGGCCACGCCCCCGCCGGGCCACGCCCCCG